>DAITMY010000005.1:16155-22428 GCA_036834925.1 Asticcacaulis sp. | reverse complement strand
TTCTGGGGCTCGGGGCTTCATGAAATGGTGGGGTCGGGTCTGGCCTTCCTGAGAATGCCTGCCCCCTTGAGCATTTCCGCGGCGCTTTGGGCGATCATCGCCTTTGTGCTTCTCAACATGGCTATAGGCATGCGACCCCGCCACTATAAGGGCTTTGGCCAAGGCTTCGGACAATGGTTCAGCCAGGCGGCCCTGCCGGTCATGGCCTCGCTCGTCAGACGTCGCGGGCACAATCCGGATATAGAACCAGCCTATGGCTTTGCCGATGCGCCCCATCCAGCGCCCGACACCTCCGTTGCCCGGTCGCGCACCCAAGAGCCCAAGGCCCCGAAAACCACTGTCCCAGTTAATCCGTTTGAGGGGGAAGACCAGTTTTCGCATACGCCGGTGATCCCGTCACGAGCCGCGGAATCCGCCGATGCGGATCTGGACGAGGATGAGGACGGTCTAAGCGTGGCGATTCCGCGCCCGGACGTGCAGTCCGGCCCGGCCCCGCGTGTGCTCGATATCAAGCTGCCCAAGCCATCGAGCCGGGAAGTGCGCGAAAACCAGACGGCGTTTGATTTTGTCCGCCCGGATGGCTTCCGTCTGCCGGAATTGTCGATGCTGTCCAAGCCCGAGGTGCGCGCTTCAACCTTCGACGAGGATGCCCTGCGCCAGAATGCCCGCATGCTCGAAGGGGTCTTGGCGGAGTTCGGCGTACGCGGCGTAATCGACCAGATCCGGCCGGGTCCGGTCGTGACCCTCTATGAGCTGGCCCCCGCGCCGGGGGTCAAACATGCCCGCGTTGTGGCGCTGTCGGACGATATTGCCCGCTCGATGAGCGCGCGGGCGTGCCGCGTTGCAGTCGTGCAAGGGCGCAATGCCATCGGGATTGAGCTTCCGAATGCCAAGCGCGAGACCGTCTATCTGCGCGACCTGTTGGCATCTTCGGATTATGAAAAGACCACCCACGTCCTGCCCATGGCGCTCGGGGAGTCCATTGGCGGCGAGCCCTATATTGCGGATCTAGCGCGCATGCCGCACTTGCTGATCGCCGGGACCACCGGGTCCGGGAAATCGGTCGGGGTCAATGCCATGATCCTGTCGATCCTGTACCGGCTGCCGCCCGACCAATGCCGGTTCATCATGATCGACCCGAAAATGCTGGAACTGTCGGTCTATGACGGCATTCCGCACCTTTTGGCGCCGGTCGTGACCGATCCGAAAAAGGCGGTGGTGGCGCTGAAATGGACCGTGCGCGAAATGGAAGACCGCTATCGGCGGATGTCCAAGATCAATGTGCGCAACGTCGCCAGCTATAATGAAAAGGCCAAGGAAGCCCTGGCGCGTGGTGAGCATTTCATCCGCACGGTCCAGACCGGCTTTGATGACAATGGTCGCCCGATCTTTGAAGAAGAAAAGATCACGCCCGAGCCCATGCCCTATCTGGTGGTCGTCGTCGACGAGGTGGCCGACCTAATGATGGTGGCGGGTAAGGATATCGAAGGAGCCGTTCAGCGACTGGCCCAGATGGCGCGCGCCGCCGGGATCCATCTGATCATGGCCACGCAACGCCCGTCGGTGGACGTGATCACCGGGACGATCAAGGCCAACTTCCCCACACGCATCAGTTTTCAGGTCACCTCAAAGATCGACAGCCGCACCATTCTGGGGGAACAGGGGGCCGAGCAGCTGCTGGGCCAAGGGGACATGCTGTTCATGGCCGGGGGCGGGCGGATCACCCGTCTGCACGGGCCGTTCGTGTCCGACGGCGAGGTTGAGGCCGTGGCCAACTATCTTAAGGACCAGGGTGAGCCGCAATATCTCGATGACGTCACAGAGGGCGGCGAAGACGAAGACGGCGGCGGCGGTGAATGGGGCGAAGGCGGCACGTCCGGCGATGACCTCTATGACCGTGCGGTGGCGGTGGTTACGCGCGACCGCAAGGCCTCGACCAGCTATGTCCAGCGCCGCTTGCAGATCGGCTATAACCGCGCCGCCTCGCTGATTGAGCGCATGGAGCAAGAAGGTATCATCAGCCCCGCCAACCATGCCGGAAAGCGCGACATCCTCGTGGGGGCGCCCCCCCCTGTTTGATTGGCCGCCGGTTTATGCCGCGGGCGCAACTGCCGAATTGCTGTCATGCTTTGTCAGTAAAGGTTCAGGACGAAGGGTTAGGATCAGACTATGGTCCTTTTCCGTCCGCTGTGAGGTTTAAGCATGTCGCATTTGATAACCCGTTCGAGCCCTTGGACGCGAACCGTACCGGGATTGGCGCTCAGCCTAGGCCTGTGTCTAGGGATCGGTGTGGGATCCGGCGTGCCAACCCCAGCGGACGCCCAAGGTCGCAGCACCACCGTCACGCGGGCCGCCCCCGTTAAACTCAGCGCCGCGGATAAGGCGTTGGTAGATAAGGCCAGCCGTTACCTTGAAGGTTTGAGCGCCGCTAGCGGCCGCTTTACCCAGACTGACGCCGCCAGCCGGGTCACGACCGGCAGCTGGTTCCTGCAACGGCCCGGCAAGATCCGCTTTTCCTATGATGCGCCCTATAGCCTTCAGGTGGTGTCGGACGGCAAGACCGTGCTGGTCTGGGATCCGCGTCTGAAGACCAAGGACACCTATCCCCTGTCGATGACCCCCCTGTCTTTGTTTGTCGCCAAACAGATCCGGCTGGATCGCGGCGTTCAGGTGGATCGGGTGGTGCGTACTGAAGAAGGCTTTCAGCTGACTGCGCGCGATGTGCGCCGTGAAGCCGAAGGCGCCATCACCTTGAGCTTTGCCGAGGGTCCACTGCGTCTTACCGACTGGACCGTGACCGATGCCCAAGGCCGCAGAACTCGTGTCGTCTTGACCACTTTTGAAACCCGACCGGTTGACTCGCGCCTCTTCTCGCTTAAGGATGTTGCTGCGCCGTGAACGCGCCACAGTTGATGTGGCACAAATGTAACGATCAAAATTAAAGTATTTTCTGGTTGCTTTTTATTTTGATCGTGCTAAATTTCACACATGGCGAGGCGGCGGTCTCGCCGGTTCCTGTTGCCGGATCTATCCCCTCCCGGCCCTGGTGTGAGAGAATCCTAAGGCCCGGCGGTTATCCCCCCGCCGGGCTTATTTTTTATGGATTTTGCCAGAAACGCTAAAGCCCTAAGCGCCGCGCCCGGCCCGCAACGGTCATGATCAAACGCTCGGCGATCAGGTGGTCGGGCATGCCGGTGCGCTTGGTCAGGCGGTCGGCCTCGACCACCTCTGCGGCCAGAGCGGTCAGATCCTCCAAGGACCAACTACGCACCTGTCGCAAAACCTCTTGCTCTTGTTTCCAGAACACGCCGGCGGCCTTGGCGGCCTCCTTGGGGCCGGTGCCCGTGGCAATCAAGGTCAAGATGCGGCGCAAGCGGCCCATATGAAAGGTGACGGCGCGCACGGCGGCGGGACCGCTTTCACCCTCGGCAAAGGCCCGTTGCAGGGCCGCCTGGGCCTGTTTCATCCGACCGCCAAAGGCATCGCTGGCCGCATCAAACAAGGAGGCCTCAGGCTCGACCCCGAGAAATGGTTCGAGATCATGCGGCGTGGCCGTTCGGGGATTGCCGGGCCCGAGGAACAGAATCAGCCGTTCGATTTCTTGGCGGGCCACCCCGCGTTCACGCGGCAGGCGCGAGACAAACAGATCCAGCGCATCATGGGTCAGGCTCAAACCCTCAGCTGACAGGGCTTCGCGGGCCATGCGCCCGACATCGCCGGCTTCATCCTCGTAGCAGGCCAGGGCTGCGAAAGTTTTGGACGCCTCTGCCGCCTTGCGCAGGGCCGAGTCGCCGCCAAGCGCCGAAGCCTCGATCAAGAAAAAGGCTTCCGGATTGAGCTGGCCCTCAGCATGGGCCTTGACGGCCTCAGCCACGGCCTTGTCGCTGGCGGGTTTATCCGCAGACAGTTTCAGGCGCACCAGTCGCCGTCCACCCATCATCGATTGCGCTTCGAGCTCGCCAGTTAAGCGGGTCGGATCCTGGTCGATATCGGAATCTGTGAGAATCGCGACGTCAAAAGGGTCATTGGGATCGCGGACCACCTTGGCAGCCAAAGCCAAGGCGCGTTCGCGCACCTGGCCCCGGTCACGACCATAGATCAGGATCCCCCGAACCGACGGGTCGGGGTTGTTTAGAAACGCCGTGATCTCAGGCCGTTTGGCCAGTTTCATGGGTTTGCTTGGGGCGCTTTAGCTTTGCGGGCAAAAAAGACCGACAGATCTGCCGTGATCTTTTGCGCGATGCCCTTTGCTGCGCGTTCTTGCGCATCTTGCTGGCCGACAATTCCTGTATAGGGCTGCTCCTGACCGGCATCATAGGTCGTGGCTTCGATAAAGTTACCCTTATGCACCACGTCTTTTGTTTGTCGATCGGTTAAGGTGTAAGCAACCTGATTGGAGATTTCGTAACGGCTCGCAATGTCGTTGCTGCTAAGGCCGATACTGTAGCGTTGGTCTTTCAGGGTTATCTTTAGGTCATAACGCGGCACAGAGGCATTTCGGACCGCAAGACTGTCATTCAGTGACTCGCGCAGCAGATACCCTGTGCGTGTTTGCGGTGTTTCGACGGCTATGCTGCCCAGAGCCTGGTTGAGGCCCTGGGTGGCATAAAGCGGGGTGAATCCGCATCCGGACAGGGCAAGCGGGGTCAAGCCCAGAGCCAAGGCCATCAGACCGTTCCGAATGCGCGTCATACCCTTACCCCGCCACGATGTTGATAATCCGGTCCTGTACCACAATCACCTTTCGGACTGTGAGTCCTTCGAGGTGACGGACGATCTCCGGGTCGTTGAGCGCCGCTTCGCGTACAGACGCTTCGTCCGTGCCCGGCGCCAGGGCAATCTCACCGCGCCGCTTGCCATTGATCTGGACCGGGAGTGAAATGGTGTCCTGAGCCGCGAGCGCTTCATCGAGGTCCGGCCAGGCGACATTCGCGATCAAACCGTCATGACCCAGACGGGTCCAGCACTCTTCGGCCAAATGCGGCGTCAGAGGCGCGACCATACGGGCCATGATCGACAACGCTTGGTGTCGAGCTTCGGTGCCGACCTTATCTTCTGGATGCGCCCGGAGCACGTTAACGAACTCATAGAGACGTGCAATGGCCGTGTTGAACCGGAAGGTCTCGAAACCTTCGGTCACCGCCTTGAGCGCTTTATGGGTTGCCCGCAGCAGCGCATCCGCGGCCTCTGCATCGACCACCGCCAGCGGCGTTGCCGACAGGGCATCAAACTCAGCCCAAACGCGGTTGGTAAAGCGCCAAGAGCCCTCAACGCCCGACGTGGTCCATTGCACATCCCGCTCGGGCGGGCTGTCAGACAGCACAAACAGACGCGCCGCATCGACGCCATAGGCCTCGAAGATATCTTCGGGCGCGACGACATTTTTCTTGGACTTTGACATCTTTTCGACGTCGCCGATTTTCAGCAGCTCGCCAGTCGAGAGTTTGACTGCGAGGCGCTTGCCATCCTCGGTTCGGATATCGACATCCGACGGATCCACCCAGGCCCCGGCAGGGTCTTTATAGGTTTCGTGGGTCAGCATGCCCTGGGTGAACAGACCGGCAAAGGGCTCGCGTACCTTGAGATAGCCGATATCCGCCAGGGCGCGGGTGATGAACCGGGCATAGAGCAGGTGTAGAACCGCGTGCTCGATCCCGCCGATGTACTGGTCCACCGGAAGCCAGTAGTTGGCCAGTTCGGTGTTGATGGGCGCCTCGGCGGTCGGATCGGTAAAGCGGGCAAAGTACCAGGAGCTGTCTACGAAGGTATCGAGCGTGTCGGTTTCACGCACCGCCGCTGTGCCACAGGACGGACAGGTGGTGTGCTTCCAAGTTGGGTGTCGGTCGAGCGGATTACCCGGCACGTCAAAGGTCGCATCCTCAGGCAGGGCGACCGGCAACTGATCGACCGGAACCGGAACCGGGCCACAGTCCGGGCAATGAATGATCGGGATCGGGCAACCCCAATAGCGCTGACGCGAGACGCCCCAATCGCGCAGGCGATAGACCGTCGCCCCCTCGCCGCGATCATCGGCTTCGATCCGGCGCACCACTTCGGACTTGGCCGCTTCAATATCGAGACCATCGAGGAAGCGGGAGTTAAAGATCTTGCCGGGGCCTGTATAGGCCTCATCGGCCACCGCAAAGGTTTCCGGATCGGCACCATTGGGCAGGACCACCGCCCGCACCGGCAGATCATATTTGCGGGCAAATTCCAGATCGCGCTGGTCATGGGCCGGACAGGCGAACACCGCCCCCGTGCCATAGTCCATCA
>DAITMY010000005.1:0-16145 GCA_036834925.1 Asticcacaulis sp. | reverse complement strand
AATCCGGATCGAGCGGATGGGTGACGAACAGGCCGGTGTCGATACCGAACTTTTCGCCCGCATCGATATCGGCCGCAGAGGTGCCGCCCTTGCGGGCCTCTTTTTGGAATTCAGCAATCGTAGGATTGCTGCGAGCGAGTTGCTCTGCCAGCGGATGGTCCGGGGCGATACCGACAAACGACGCCCCAAACAGAGTATCCGGCCGCGTGGTATAGACCTCAAGCCCGGCATCAAACCCCTCGGGGGCCGTATCCGCAAAAGCGAAGCGGAATTTCAGGCCCGTGGATTTGCCAATCCAGTTTTCCTGCATCAAGCGGACCTTGTCCGGCCAGCGTGACAGATCGTCGAGACCGGCAATCAGGTCATCGGCATAGCGGGTGATATTGAGGAACCACTGGGTCAGCTTACGCTTTTCGACCAGAGCGCCGGAGCGCCAGCCCCGACCTTCGATCACCTGTTCATTGGCCAGAACGGTATTGTCGACCGGATCCCAGTTGACCACGCTTTCCTTGCGATAAACGAGGCCGTGACGATAGAGATCAAGGAACCACTGCTGCTGCTTGCCATAATAGGCCGGATCACAGGTGGCGAATTCCCGCTCCCAATCGATCGCAAGGCCCAGCGTCTTCAGCTGCTCACGCATTGAGGCGATGTTGTCATAGGTCCAACCGCTCGGGTGAACCTTGCGTTCCATCGCCGCGTTTTCCGCCGGCATCCCAAAGGCGTCCCAACCCATGGGGTGCAGGACGTTGAACCCCCGCGCCCGTTTGTAACGCGCGACAAGGTCACCCATGGCGTAGTTGCGCACATGGCCCATGTGGATGCGCCCCGAGGGATAGGGGAACATCTCCAGGACATAGTATTTCGGTCGATCACCCGCTTCGCGCGGATCGAGGGTACGGAAGACCTTGGCCGCATCCCACCGCTGACGCTGGCGGGGTTCGGCTTCTTTAGGATTATAGCGTGACATTCGGTGTGAAGATGGACCTTAGCCGCGAACATCCGACAGACGCAGCTCGCGCGCCCGGGTCAGGATGGCGTTTTCAATGTCCACCTTGGTCTGATCATTCACCGCCGTATCGACCCACGCACCATTGGCATCGCGGACCTTTTTCACGACATTGGCGCTCAGGGCATCGGCCCGCAGACGCGCGTCGGTGATGTAGATCGTGACCTTAAATTGTTCGTCGGTCTTTTCCGGGTTGGCGTACCAATCGGTTATGATCACCCCACCCCACGGATCCGCTGAAACCAGCGGCATGAAGCCAATGGTATCGAGGCTCGCCCGCCAAAGGTAGCCATTCACGCCAATACCCACATCCGCCGCGGTCCCGGAAGCCGACTTTTTGCCGCCAAACAGGCCGGCAAAGCCCCCGGACTTGGCTTCAGACACCGGCTTAGCCGATGCCGACTTGCCCGAGCTGGCAAAGGCCGTCAGGCTCAGAGCCGCCAGGGCTACGCAACCGACCTTGAGGAGAAGCGACGTCTTACGAACCATCTTCATGGCAAATCCACTCCGCAGTCTGGTTCCCAGGGCACCCGCCCGGCCAGAAAAGAAAACCGTGTGCCCCCTCGGAACACGCTTGAGTGACCTATAGCACGTCTCCCCTAGGGCCTGACAAGGACTGATGGCAGGCCGAAAAAGATCGCGTAAACTGAGGTCGAAACAGCGGTGTCGAAGAGTCAGGCCAGAACAGACAATCTGCCCGGTCCAACACAGGCTAGCCATGCGATACCGGCAAAAATCAGGCAAGGGTTAACAAACGCGTGACTAAACCGCCACATAACTCTGACACATTCATCGGATAAGGGAACTTTAGGGATAAGTTGGTTGACCCTTTGACGGTCAGCCTCTTAATCCAGAGGTGACACATTGGTGCTAGCGTTCGATTTAGCATCAAGGGTCTTGAACAGGATTTTTGACCATGGCACGCGCAGCGGCACTTTATGTGACTATGCTCGCCCTGACCCTCAGCGGGGCCGGGACCTTGGCGCATGCTCAATCTAAAAAATCCACGCCGCGCCCTGTCAGCGAGCTGACCGTGCCGACACCGTCGCGCCTCGCTCAAGACAGCCTAAAAACAGACCCATCCGCTTCCAAGCGCTCGTTGCAATGGAATGCCGATGGGCGCTGGAGCCTGAAACTCGACATGAACCCCCTGCGTCAGGGCGGAAGTGATGTCGAAGCTGGGGCCTATTACCGTCTTTCCCCGTCAGTGCGCGTTGGCGGATCCATTGGCGGAACAGACACGCGCGAAAAAGATAAAACGATCCAGCAAACCCGTCCGGAAGAGCGGAACGAGCCGCGCGTCCGCCTCGAGACCACCTTCCGATTCTGAGCTCCTACAGCCTTTATTTTCAGTCTGAGGCCTAGACCGTGTTGAACGCGTCTATGGCGGCAAGACCGTAAACGCCTGTGCCGTAGAGGCTTTGAGCGGTGTTTGCTGTTATCCCACCCAAAGCGATCACCGGCCCGGGAACCGCCTCAACGAGGCGACGTAGACCCTCTGGCCCCAAAGACGGGCGTAACAGTCCCGATGCACTTCGCGTGGTAAAAACCGGCGAGGCCAAAATTGCATCCGCTCCCGCTAAAAACGCGGTCTTCGCCTCATCGACCGTGTGGGCCGCTGTCGTGATGATCGCCTCGGGCCAGTCCCGTCTTATGGCGGCAATCTCGCCTATATGACGGCTTGGAGCATGCCCCCCCATTGCCCCACATTTACGGGCAAGTTCGGGATCCCAGGCAACCAAACAAGTGAGGTTTCGCGCTCTGGCAATGGTCATAAGCGCCGTCATTCGGCTTTCGGCGTCCGGATCCCCAAAGGTGCGGTAAATCAGGCCGCTGCCTTCGGGCAAGGTTTGGGCGAGAAAAACCGGGTCTGGCATCCGCTCAGGATCGGTCAAACCCCAAAGTGGCGGAAGCGGAGGCGTTCGCCCTTTCACAGAGGGCTTGGTTCGACGCGCCAAGTCGCTTAAGGCTTGGGCCTGTTGCCACAGCTCAGCGGCGTTATGTGATGTCTTCTGCACCGACTACCCTGCTCTCTGCGACCGCACCGTCTGCTTTCGAGCAGATTTGCAAGCGCATGCGCAAGGCTGAAACTGCCGCAAACCGACCGCCCCAAGCGGTTTCTCTGGTGGCGGTCTCCAAGGTCCAACCCTGGGAGGCAGTTAAACCGGTTCTAAACGCTGGACATCGTGTGTTCGGAGAAAACCGCGTCCAAGAAGCCCAAAGCCGCTGGATGCCGGTTCGAAGCGCTTATCCGGATCTGTCACTTCATCTGATTGGCCCGCTTCAGAGCAACAAAGTCGGCGAAGCCGTGGCCATGTTCGATGTGATCGAAACCCTAGACCGGGAAAAGATTGTCCGGGCAATCGCGGACGAAATCCAGAAACAAGGCCGCGCGCCGCGCCTCTATGTCCAGGTCAATACCGGTGAGGAGCCCCAGAAGGCGGGGATTGCTCCAGCCGAGCTGGCGGCTTTCATGGCGCTTGTCCGCGGGCCCTATGGTCTGGAGCCTGAGGGGCTGATGTGCATCCCGCCGTTCGATCAGGTCCCTGCCCCGCATTTTGCCTTGCTGGCGAAGCTGGCTGAGCGTGTGGGCGTCAAGAAACTGTCGATGGGCATGAGCAGCGATTATGAAATCGCAATTGCCTATGGAGCGACCTCAGTTCGGGTTGGATCGGCCCTGTTCGGCTCGCGGATCCCGGCTGAGGCCTGAGGCTAAGGCCCTCGCCGTCCGCTCAGGCGGCCACAATCGCCAGAGTATCGCCAAGGCGGGCCACCCTCAGGAATGCGAGCAGATCATCACGGCGCAGGGCCACGCACCCCTCCGTGCCGGTAAAGTCCGGTCGAGCCAAATGCAGAAAGATCGCTGACCCCAGCCCAGGCACCGGCGGATCATCGTTGTGGCCCAACACCACGATCAAGTCGTAAACGCCATCATCGCGCCACAGGCGCTCATGGCGAGCGGCATAGGGCAGTTGAACAGGCTGGTTATAGGCCGGATCCGCGACATCATCACACCAGCCGTCTTCGATGCGCAGCGCCGTTACCGGCAGATCCGTTTGCGGGCAAGGCTCGCGATCTGGACGGTACAGCACCCGCCGAATGGGCCAGATCCCCAAGGGTGAACAGTTATCGCCCTCACGTTTTTCTGTCGCAACGATCACGCCCCCTTTCCCTAGGGCGCAAGGCACCTTAAGTCCTAAAAGGTCAAATTGACCCGTTGACAAGGCGGTGAAACAGTTTGGCATAGTCGACTTCGTCCTGACTGGTACGCTTTACCGGTGCATATTCGGGAATCATGGTGCAACAAAAAACCATACTGATCGTCGATGACGATAACGATCTTCGCGGGGCTCTGGCGGAACAGCTGGAACTGCACGAGGAATTCCGCACGGTGCAGGCCAGCAATGCCACCGATGGCGTGAAGCTGGGCAAGAGTGTCAATGCTGACATGATCCTGCTTGACGTGGACCTGCCAGATATGGATGGGCGCGAGGCGTGCCGATTGATGCGCAAGGCTGGAGTGCGCACCCCTGTCATCATGCTGACAGCGGCGTCGAGCGACTCTGACACTATCTTAGGTCTCGATGCCGGGGCCAATGACTATGTCACCAAGCCGTTCCGGTTTGCGGTGCTTCTGGCCCGCATCCGCGCCCACATGCGCAGCCACGAGACGTCAGAAGATGCGGTTTTCCGCATTGGACCCTATGAGTTCCGCCCGGCGGTCAAGCTCTTGATCGACGCCAAGCAAAAGAAGATCCGGCTGACGGAAAAAGAGGCCAATATCCTCAAGTACCTCTATCGCGCCCAGGGTAAGCCGGTGTCGCGTGAAGAGCTGCTAACCGAGGTCTGGGGTTATAACGCCGGGGTGACAACCCACACGCTGGAGACCCACGTTTACCGGCTGCGACAAAAGATCGAGCCGGATCCCGCCACAGCAAGGCTGCTGCTCACGGAAGCCGGTGGGTATCGGCTTCAACCTTAATCGCGCTCACAAACGCACAAAGGCCCGGAACGCGCGCTCCGGGCCTTTTTTATGCGATCGATTGCGATGGATCAGCGCCGTATCTTTGATAGGTCCAACACGGCTGTCGCCGGCGCATGGTCGCTGGGTTTTTCCCAAGCGCGAACCGCGTCGTGTACAAAGGCCTCGACACGGCCATCGGGTTTAGAGGCCTCGGCCAGTCCGGGCGTGACCCAGATATGGTCCAGACGCAGTCCCCGGTTCGAAGCGCGGAAATCAGCAGCGCGATAGCTCCACCAGCTGAATAGCTTAGCTGGTTCCGGCACCGCTTCCCGGTGAAGGTCGATAAAGCCCAATGAGGCCTTGAGCGCAGCCATGGCCTCTAGCTCCGCCGGGGTGTGGCTGACCACCTTCAGCATGTGCTTGTGGTTCCAGACATCGTTCTCGCCGGGGGCAATGTTGAGATCCCCGGTCAGGATCAGCGGCGCCGACGGGTCGCGCGCGGCGCACAGACGTGTCAGGCGCTCATAGAAATCGAGCTTGTGATCAAACTTGTCGTTGGCGGCCCGGTCCGGCGTATCGCCGCCCGCCGGAATGTAGAAGTTCCACAGATCGACCCCACCGATCCGCGCGGTGACGCAGCGCGCTTCGCCGCGACGGCAAACATCAAGCGCTTCACCGTCTTCGAGCGGGTAGCGGGAGGCAATTGCCACTCCATGCCAGCCCTTTTGCCCCGCAACGCGTAGATGGGGCATGCCCATGGCCGCAAAGGCCTCTGCAGGAAACTCATGCGTCTGGCACTTAATTTCCTGCATGCAGAGCACGTCAGGGGCATAGTCGGCCACAAACTGAGCGATGTGGTCGAGACGCAGGCGAACGGAATTGACGTTCCAGGTCGTGACGCGAAGGCGCATGCTTTAGCCCCGCATCAGGCGGCGGCACAGCTCATCAAGCTGCTCAAGGCTTTCGTAGGTGATCTTCAGCTCGCCCGAGCCACCCCGGTCATCCAACGTGATGGCCATGCCAAGGATTTCAGCCAGATCCTGTTCCAGAGCGAGCGTATCCGCGCTTTTTTCCGGCTCAGGGCGGGGCTTGGCTGATTTTGGTGCCGGACGATTGACCGCATCACGGGCCAAGGCCTCCGCCTGGCGGACCGACAGACCATCGCTGACGATCTTTTCAGCCAAGGCCGAGGGATCCGGTGCGTTGGCCACCGCACGGGCGTGACCGGCGCTGAGGCGGCTATAGAGCACATGATCGCGCACATCGTCCGGCAAGGACAGCAGACGCAGCATGTTGGCCACGTGGCTGCGGCTCTTGCCCACCACCTGAGCCACGGCATCCTGAGTGCGGCCGAAGCGATCCATCAGGGCCTTATAGGCCATAGCCTCTTCGATGGCATTGAGATCGGCCCGTTGAACGTTTTCAACGATACCGATTTCCAGGACTTCGAGATCATCCAAAGTCCGGATGATGATCGGGATCGCGCGAAGGCCGGCTTTCTGGGCCGCGCGCCAACGCCGTTCCCCGGCGACGATCTGATATTCGTCCGCCAGTTCCGGATGCGGGCGTACCAGAATCGGCTGGAGCACACCCTTTTCTCGGATTGAGGCCGCCAGCTCATCGATTTCCGTATCGGTAAAGACCCGGCGCGGCTGGTCCGGATTGCGATGCAGCCACTCAATCGGCGCCTCGCGGATGCCAGAGGATGTCCCCGCCTCGGGCGTGACACCCGCTTCAGGCGCAGCTTCGGGAGCAGCCACCGGCACTTCGGTCGCGGCTTCGCCCAGCAACGCCGACAATCCCCGCCCCAGGCCACGCTGACGATCTGACATCCTAAATCCTTTACTCTGTTACAGGGTGGGGCTAGCGGGACCGATGAGGTGAGCGGATCAGGCGGGCTGCGCCAATCGGCTGCGTTCACGCATCACCAGCTCTCGAGCCAGCTTAAGGTAAGCCTGACTTCCCGCACATTTCAGATCATAGATCAAGGCAGGCTTGCCAAATGACGGCGCTTCAGATACGCGCACATTGCGCGGAATGACCGTGTCATAGACCTTGGCGCCAAAATGGGCGCGAACATCGCGGGCCACCTGATCCGACAGGCTGTTGCGTTTGTCGTACATGGTCAGCACAATCCCCTGGATTTCCAGACGCGGATTGAGGCTGCCTCGCACAAGGTCAATCGTGCGCATCAGCTGGGTCAGGCCCTCTAGGGCGAAGAACTCGGTTTGCAGCGGCACCAGCACCGCATCCGCGGCGCTCATGGCATTAACGGTCAAAAGGTTAAGCGACGGCGGGCAATCGATCAGCACATAGCTGAAGGGCCCCGTCCCTACGGCATCCAAATCCACCAAGGCATCGCGCAAGCGATAAGACCGACGATCGGCTTGGCTGAGCTCGATTTCCACGCCGGACAGATCCGGATCGGACGGCAGGATTGAAAGCCCAGGGACATTGGTCGGTATGGCCGCGTCAGCCACAGGCAGACCGTCAACAATCACATCATAGATCGTCGTTTTGCGTGCGGTTCGGCCCAGACCCAGTCCCGTTGAAGCGTTGCCCTGGGGATCCATATCAATCAGCAGAACCCGCTCACCGACCGCCGCCAGGGCCGTGCCGAGATTGATGGCCGTCGTCGTCTTGCCCACGCCGCCCTTTTGGTTGGCAACAGCCAGCACCCGGAGCGGGGGTTTCGACGGGGTGTTAATGTCCTGCACGGGCAAGTCTCCGGATACGCACAATACGGCCACGCGGGTCGCTCAAGGACGGCTCAAGGCTAGCGTCAAAAGCCCAATCCTGTTTCGCCGCCGCGATCTCAGTGTCGATGGTTTCCCCCTTAAGGAAAAGCCCTTCCGCGCCTTTTCGGAAATATGGTTGGGCATAACTCAACAATTTGATCAGCGGCGCACAGGCCCGCGCGGTGACCATATCGACTTTCAGCGACAGCGTCTCGGCACGGGCATTGTGTACCGTAGCCGGAAGCGACAAATCCGCCAGAACCTGGGACAGAAAGACACAGCGCTTGGTTAGGCTATCGATCAGATGCACATGGGCATCAGGACGATCTTCCAAAAGTATGGCTAGGACTACTCCGGGAAAACCTGCCCCTGCGCCTAAATCCGCCCATAGGCGGGCTTCTGGGGCGTGGTTCAAAAGCTGGGCGCTGTCGAGGACATGACGTGACCAGAAGTCCGGCAAGGTCGCGGGACCGACCAGATTCATCACCTGGTTCTTTTCAGATACCCAGGTTTCAAACCGTGCCAGCTTATCGAGCGCCCGATCCGAAACCGGATAGGTCAGATGATCACGAAACGTGTCACGAGTTATCGTCGGCTGGGTCATGCGGCGCGGTGATCCCCTTTGCGCACGTGGAACAGCAGAGCTGCCAATGCGCCCGGGGTGACCCCTTCGATCCGTCCCGCTTGGCCCAAGGTCTGGGGGCGAATGCGTTCGAGCTTTTCACGGCATTCGTTCGATAGGCCTGCAACCGCAGCATAATCGAGCCCGTCGGGAAGGCAGAGCGCTTCTTCTTTACGGAAGGCCGCCACCTCGGCGGCTTGGCGGTCAAGATAGCCGGAATAGATCGCATCGATCTCAATCTGCTCCGCGATGTCCGTGCGCCAGCTCATCAGCTCTGGCCACAGGCGTGATAAGGCATCGAGGCTGGCACCGGGATAGGCCAGAAGCTGCATGAGGGTGCGGCGTTGCCCGTCGGCATTGACGTTTAGACCCGCCGTGGCGGCCTCGTTGGGTGTGGCCTTAAGAGAGCGGGCCAGCGCCCGGGCAGTCTCCAGCGCCGCCAACTTATCATGATACGCCGAAGCGCGGGCCGATCCCACAACACCCTTGGTTAGGCCAAGTCCAGTCAGGCGTTGGTCCGCATTATCCGCTCGCAGGGACAAACGGAACTCAGCGCGGCTGGTGAACATGCGATAGGGTTCGCTGACGCCCCGGGTGATCAAGTCATCGATCATCACGCCGATATAGGCTTCGTTGCGGCCCAAGACCACCGGATCTGCGCCCGAGGCAGAGCGCGCGGCATTGAGACCCGCCATCAAGCCTTGGGCGGCGGCCTCTTCGTAGCCGGTGGTGCCATTGATCTGTCCGGCGAGATAAAGGCCTGGAACGCGCTTGACCTCCAATGACGGGTTTAACTCGCGCGGATCGACATAATCGTATTCGATGGCATAGCCGTAGCGCAGCACTTGGACAGCTTCGAGGCCGACGATGGTGCGTAGGAACAGGTCCTGGGTTTCACGGGACACCGAGGTCGAAATGCCATTGGGATAGACCGTGGGATCATCAAAACCCTCGGGTTCTAAAAACACCTGATGGCTGGTTTTGTCGGCAAAACGGACGACCTTGTCCTCGATTGACGGGCAATAGCGCGGACCCCGTCCGGACAGATGCCCGCCATAGACCGCGGACTCGGTGATCCGTGCCGCGATAATGTCATGGGTCTGGGCATTGGTGTGGGTGATGCCACAAGGGATCTGAGAACTGGTAATGGCCGGGGTCAGGAAGGAGAAAGGCACCGGCGGTGTATCCCCTTCCTGGAGTTCCACACGATCCCAGGCAATGGTGCGGCCATCGAGACGCGCAGGGGTCCCCGTCTTAAGACGGCCCATGGACAGCCCCAAGCCATAAAGGCGATCCGATAATCCAATGGCCGCAGGATCCCCGACACGGCCGGCTTCTATCCGCTCCTCGCCGAGATGGATCACGCCCTTTAAAAAGGTCCCCGTGGTGAGAACGACGCGACCGGTTCGGTATTGCGTACCCGTGGCTGTGACCACACCGGAAATGCGCCCATCCGCTAGAATAAGGTCTTCGACGGCCTCGGCGATAATGGTCAGATTGGGGGTATTGAGAAGTTCGACCTGCATCGCCTCGCGATAGAGTTTGCGGTCGATCTGGGCACGCGGACCCCGCACGGCGGGTCCTTTCGAGCGGTTCAGCAAGCGAAACTGCAGACCGCCTTTATCCGCCATACGGCCCATCAGACCGTCAAGCGCATCGACCTCGCGGACCAGATGTCCTTTGCCTAACCCCCCGATCGCGGGGTTGCAGGACATCTCACCGAGGGTTTCGATCTTGTGCGTGAGCAGCAAGGTCTGCGCCCCAAAACGCGCAGCCGCAGCAGCGGCTTCTGCCCCTGCGTGCCCTCCCCCAATGACAATGACGTCCCACATGGCCATAAATCTGTTTTCCTACGAGCTTGAGCGTCACAGAAACCGGACGAAAAAACCCCCGCAACTCTGCGGGGGCATTCAGTTTTTTCTATCACACTTCCCGTTTCGGGTCGAGGCTTGAGCGCTGTTTCACGTGAAACACATTTAGTCAAAAAACCGTCAGAACACAGATATTTAAATCACTTGCCAATGCAGAAACTGGAAAAGACGACATCCAGAACATCTTCGACATCAACTTGGCCAGAGACTTGAGACACGGCGCGCGAGGCATGGCGAATGTCCTCTGCGGCCAACTCAGAGCCGATCAACAGAGACCGTCCGGCGTCCGTGAGACACGTGAAAGCCTCATGCAGACGTTGCTGATGACGTTGCCGGGTCGCCGAGGGAAAGGTTGCCAGTGACAGATCTGAAACCACCCGATCCGTGAGCGCCGCAATGAAAGCCTCTACGCCATCGCCACCCTTAAGGCTGATGGGAAACAGCTTCAGGCCATACGCCTTGTAAGCCTGTGACACACTATCGGGCAGCGCAACGCCACGATCCTGTTTGTTCACAAGCACGAAATCGCCGGGCTGAAGCGGTAGGCCATCTGGACCTGGCGCGGCCAAATCCGAGGTGTCGGCCATTTCACGTGAAAAACCTTCAGAGGGATCGAGGACCCACAAGCGCAGGGCCGCAGACTGCGCGCGTTCCCGCGCCCGACGGATCCCCTCGGCCTCAACCACATCAGCGCTGTCTCTCAAGCCCGCCGTATCCGACAAGGTTACCGAATACCCCCCCAGCACGAGGTGGGCCTCCAGGATATCGCGGGTGGTTCCAGCTATGTCGGTGACAATGGCCGCATCACGCCCCAACAGGCGATTAAACAGTGTCGACTTGCCCGCATTGGGCGCGCCGACAACAGCAACAGGATAGCCTTCGCGGATACGCTGACCGCGATCGGCCTCCGTCAAAGCCTGTTCGATTTCACGTGAAAGCGCTTGGATCAGCGGCCAAGCTTGATGGTTTAGCCCAGATGGCAGATCTTCATCCGGAAAATCGATATCCGCTTCTAGCAACGCCAGGATATGGATCAGCTGGTCACGCCACTGGCTGTAGCGCTGGCTCAGTGCACCCTCGAGTTGGGCGAGCGCTTGCCGACGTTGGCTTTCGGTTTCTGCATCCACCAGATCCGCAATAGCCTCTGCTTGGGTCAGATCAAGTTTGCCATTGCCAAAGGCTTGGCGGGAAAACTCGCCGGGTCCGGCTTGTCTAAGTCCGAGATGATCCAAAGCCGAAAACAGCGCCGCAAGCACCGCTCGGCCGCCATGCACGTGAAATTCGGCGCAGTCCTCGCCCGTAAAACTGTGCGGGGCTGGAAACCAAAGGATTAGGGCTTGGTCAAAAATTTCACGTGTAACAGGGTCGGTCAGCGCTCGCAGATGAGCGTATCGCGGCTTTGCCCTTTTGCCGGTTAAGTGGGTTATAGCCGTTTGACTAAGCGGTCCGCTTGTTCTGACGACAGAGACTCCAGCACGTCCCGCTGCGCTGGCGAGAGCATAGATCGTTTCTTGGTGTTCCACGTGAACGCTCTGCTTAATCGACCTTGGGCTCTGATTTGGGATCTGACCATCCCTTAGACATGCTAGCGGTCGCTGCGCCCTGCATCATCTTCAAGAACTGATCCTGAGCCATCACGCCCATTTGCGTCCAAGACTTAAGCATTTCCTCTGGTTTCATCTGATGCGCTGTTTCTTCGAACCGCCGGGTCACTTCCGTGACCATGGCCGCGTTTAGAACCTCTACATCCGGCAATCCCAGAAAAGCTCTGGCTTCTTTCGGCGTACAATCCACTTCGATTGTGACCTTCATTTCACGTCTCCTGCTTATGATAGGGCCAGTTATCCCTATAAACCTATCACGTCCGGACAATCCGGCCAGAACGGTTTCCTGCTCTCAAATTCGTCTGTGTGCTGTGCACCTAGGACCGTAGCCCTACCGGTGTTTCACGTGAAACATACCCGGTCATACCAAAAGCGAAGGGCCGGATCGCTCCGGCCCTCTGGGATCAAGTGTTCATGCTCTGGAAGAACTCGGCGTTATTCTTAGTTTGCCGCAGTTTATCGATCAGGAATTCAATCGCATCTTGGGGTCCCATGGGGTTCAAAATGCGGCGCAGCACATAGGTTTTCTGCAGCACATCCTTGGCCGTAAGCAGATCTTCCTTACGGGTACCAGACTTGAGAACGTCCATGGCCGGGAAGACGCGCTTGTCCGCGACCTTGCGGTCCAGCACGATTTCCGAGTTACCGGTGCCTTTGAACTCTTCGAAGATCACTTCGTCCATGCGTGAACCGGTATCGATCAAGGCCGTGGCAATGATCGTCAGGCTACCGCCCTCTTCGATATTGCGAGCAGCCCCGAAAAAGCGTTTCGGACGTTGCAGAGCATTGGCATCCACACCGCCGGTCAGCACCTTGCCCGATGACGGCACCACCGTGTTATAGGCGCGGCCCAGACGGGTAATGGAGTCAAGCAAGATCACCACGTCACGCTTGTGCTCAACGAGACGCTTCGCCTTTTCGATCACCATTTCGGCGACCTG
This sequence comes from Asticcacaulis sp., assembly GCA_036834925.1. Lineage (GTDB taxonomy): Bacteria > Pseudomonadota > Alphaproteobacteria > Caulobacterales > Caulobacteraceae > Asticcacaulis. Next base: position 3,396 of record DAITMY010000005.1, on the reverse strand, counting down.
GACGTGACGCGTAGCCGGCTCATCAAAGGTGGAAGAGATCACTTCGCCGCGCACCGTGCGCTGCATGTCGGTGACTTCTTCGGGACGCTCGTCAATTAAGAGCACGATCAGATAGCACTCAGGATGATTGGCCGCGATCGATTTGGCGATGTTTTGGAGCATCACCGTTTTACCCACACGCGGCGGGGCGACGATCAAGCACCGCTGGCCCTTACCCAAGGGCGCGACGATATCGATAATCCGACCCGAACGGTCCTTGAGGGTCGGGTCTTCAATTTCCATCTGCAGCCGCTCTTCAGGATAAAGCGGCGTGAGGTTGTCGAAGTGGACCTTGTGGCGGATATTTTCCGGATCTTCGAAATTGATCGCGTCAACCTTGAGCAAGGCAAAGTAGCGTTCGCCTTCGCGCGGGCTGCGCACTGGGCCTTCGACCGTATCGCCGGTGCGCAGACCTAAGCGGCGGATTTGCAGTGGGCTGACATAGATGTCATCCGGGCCAGGCAGATAGTTGGCTTCTGGACTGCGCAAGAAACCAAACCCATCCTGAAGCACTTCCAGCACGCCAGAACCGGAAATCTCAACCCCCTCGTCGGCGAGAGTCTTAAGGATGGCAAACATCATGTCCTGTTTGCGCATATTGTTGGCATTCTCGATGCCAAGCGATTCCGCAAACGACAAAAGGTCCGTCGGGGATTTCTCTTTCAGTTCCTGTAACGACATGCGTTGTGGAACTTCGATAGTAATTTCATGTGAGAGCTCATCGCCGTCATCATCCAGATCCGTATCCAGATCTAGGTCAGCGGAAAGCTCTTCGGGCTCGTGCGCAGTATCGTCTTGCATGGGGATCACTCAAATGACTCGGTCTGCGGGCGCAGAACGACGTGAGGGGTGTTCGGTAAACCGGAACATCAGATTTTATCGACTGGGAAAAGCCAGATACAGAACGTAACTAGCGAAACGGCACAAAGGCACGGTGGACGTTAGTCGCACGGGAAGCCCTGCGGGTCAAGTAAAACAAGAAAGTGATAATGTCTCAGTTTGAAATTAAGGTTTCTGTCGAATTATTGCTGGTGCGCGGCAGAAGGGCTTAAGCCACGCTGCTTTGGTTGGACACAACCAATTCAAAAGCTGCATTACTCGGCTATGGTCCTGCATCAAGTCTCGCCTAATTATCGGTTCATGGTGAGATATGCGGTTTCTTAATTCAACAAGATTCCGAACCTCATAGGACAACCTCTTGCGGTCAATGTTGGTTGGTAAGTGGGGAAAGCTGGTGTGAAGATGCCGACTCCAAATATCTGGGTTATAACGGGCCTGTAGCATCCCTGCCCAAAATCCAAATGAGAGCCCCGCGACTATCTGACCTGTTATCATTGGAAGCTGTCTTGCCCGTATGCGGTTTTTGACAAGGCTTAGATCGATATTTCGTTTTTTATCAATAGTATTTATAAATCTTTGTTCATTCCACCAGTCATTGCCATATTGCGCAATTAGAGCATTGTTAATCCGGTTGCGGAGTCCAACTTCTGCAGCTTGGCTGGGAACATAAAAAGTTTCTCCTACAAGTGCGTTCCAAGCGTATAACCGCATTGCACGCTCGGGATTGTGCCCAGACGCCACCAAATATGTCGCAAACCGATCCGTTGATAAAATGTCATAAATAGCTTGGATCTGCTGCTGAGTAAGATTTTCTAGATTGATTGGTGACATAACTGCGTGTAAGAAAAATTGGTGAGCTAGGGTTCGTCACTGCGAAAGCATACGGCTCTAGACGGACAGATCCCCCGGACAGCCTTGCGGCCCTCCGGGGGTTTCGATTTTTAGACCCAACTTTTCTAAGAGCCTTGTTTTATTGATTAGTCGGTATGTGCTTCTATACACTCGAAAATACCCTGTAGTGACCACAGCTTGATCGTTATTCACATCGCCATTGCAGGCGTGACTGTCAGTGACTTATGGATACTAGAAAAATTGTAAAAAGCAAAATACAAAGCCAGAGCGTGAGTGTGATCCTCCAAGTTCTTGGAAGACGCTTTGTTCAGGCTAGAGCGCTCAACGTAAGCTGTTAAACGTGCTACATAAAGGCAGCCATATTTCCGTATAGTTGCTTTTAACCGGTCGGGTTATCAATTACGTACCGTCCAAATTATATTAATCTTGTAAAGATTTCAAACTGCTCCAAATTAGCCATATCCGCTTAAATTCCAACCCAGTAAGTAAATGGGCTCGGTGGTATAATGTTAATTGAACTTTACTTCAAACTGAGACATTAACAAAAAACCCACGGCATAACCGTGGGCGTTTCAGGTCAATATCAACTCGTCAGGATGCGTCAGGATCCAAATTCGAGTGTAACCGCCAGCACCATAACTATGGCCGCAAGGAATGGAATTTCATTACTCATGCGCCAGAACTTCTCGGAACGCACATTCACACCGCTGGCAAACTTCTTTCTTGAAACAGCCAGATAGTGATGCCAACCTGTTAAAACCAGAACACCGAATAGCTTCGCAATCATCCAGGGTTGGTGGGCAAAGTCCCAACCCCGCGACATGCCATTGAGGTAGATCAGCCATCCCCCAAACAGCCAAGCAGCAATCATGGCCGGGTTCATAATGATCTGAAGCAGGTTCTTTTCCATGGTCTGAAACGTCAGATCCATTTCAGAGCCAGCCGCCGCCATGGTGTGATAGACATATAGACGCGGCAGATAAAGCAAGCCTGCCATCCAAGCGATCACTGCCAGAATATGAAGGCCCCGGGCCAGATCATAAAAATTCATGCAGCAGATCTCGCAGTCGACTTTGCCTGAGCTTCCGCCTGAGCCCTCGCCTGGCATTTAAAGGGGGTCGGACACATGGCACAAGCCTTGGCCGGACGTATTGTCCCATTTTCGGTTTCACAAGCATCGACAACAGCAAGGCTGAGCGCCTTGATGAAGCGGCTATCCACGCCCAGAGCGGGGACACGCAGATAGGGGTTTACGCCCTTTTCGTGCGCGAGTTCCGCATATTCATGATCAAGCTCGACAAGCGTTTCGATGTGCTCAGAGACAAAGGCAATCGGTGATAAAAGAATACCCTTGCCGTCTGTTGCCGCCTGTTCGATGGCATCTGACGTCGAAGGACCGATCCATTTCAGCGGCCCGACACGGCTCTGATAACAGACCTGCCAATCCCATGATCGTCCGGTTCGTGTTTCCAACTCTGCGGCTACAGCCGCAGACGTAGCCTCGACTTGCGCCTGATAGGGATCGCCTGCCTTGATAATTTTTTCCGGCAAACCATGCGCCGAAAACAAAAGTCGCACCCCGTCAGGAGATCCAGCTTTTTCAAACGCCGCGACGATCTGATCCACGTGTGACGCGATAAAATCCGGAACTGTCGGATAGCAGCA
>DAITMY010000004.1:0-27032 GCA_036834925.1 Asticcacaulis sp. | reverse complement strand
GTTTAGAGTAGTACAAATTATTATTCAAGACATACAACAACTCAATTCCAGTGCCTGTGATATTTTTGTCAATTACTATATCCTTTTTTAATTGTATATTTCTTTGAACTATGACAATTCTATTATCGAAACCGCATCTTCGACCAACATAATAGGCATGACTATAATTTTTATTATAAACAAAATCATTTATACTCTGAAAATACCTACACTTTTTTGGGATTTCCGAATAATCTATATTTCCTTTATTTTGATCTCCTGAGTCTGATTTATTCTGCGCGCATGCCCCAAGTGGCATCAATAATCCAGCTATGATAGCGCTCGATATTAACCACTTCATGGGGGCTTCTCCGTCACAACACCCGGCTGATTTTACCCGATCTTAACCATAAAATCGCGCCTGTGTCGCCAGCACAATGCAGGGGTGTGTCGCAAAGACGTACTGTGCGGGGGCAAGCCAAATCCAGCTGGACCTTTCGGCCCAGAACGGCAGCCAGAATAAAAATGTGATAGACTGCCTTGTAAAGAAAGTTCGGAGGTTGACTATGCCGGTACCACTTTCGCGTCTGGACAAGGACTTGGGCGTTCGCATTCCGGCGGATTTAGCCAAGGCGGCGGGGTTCCGAGAGGGGGATCTCGTCGACATTCGCTTTGATAGGGCGCGTCTGACCATTACGCCCGCGCAGTCGTCCCCAACTCTGGCTGAGCTATTACAAGGATCCGAAGGGCTAGATTGGTCAGCGGCCTTTGATTGGGGACCGGACATCGGACGCGAGCAGGTCCGTGACTGAGCCTGAGGGTTACGAGCCTCAGGCCGGTGATTTGGTCTGGCTAGACTTTGATCCAACCCTAGGGCGGGAACAATCTGGTCGCCGTCCCGCGCTTGTTGTCTCCCCAGTTGAACTCTGGAGAACAAGTCGTTTTATATTGGCCTGCCCCATCACGAGCAAAATTCGCCCCTTTCCGACAAGTGTGGTGCTACCAGAGGACATGGGGCTGGTTGGCGAAATTCTCACCAGTCACATCCGAAGCCTTGATTGCCTGTCAAGGCCGATTGCCTTTACTGGACTGAAGGTTCCGGAAGTCTTGCTTCGCGACGTTCGCTATAAGTTGGGTCTCTTGATTGGACTCTAACCCTCACCCCAGCAGGCTGCGGGTGCGGGCGATGAAGCCGCCGCCGAGGACGCGGTCTTCGGTTTCGGAGTCATAGAGCACGCAGGCCTGGCCCGGGGCCACGCCTTCTTCGCCCTCATCAAAGATCACCACCGGCTGATCCTGTTCGAGGCCAAGCCGGGCCGCAGAGGGGGGCCGGGTCGAGCGCACCCGGGCGCGGACGCGAAGCCCGTCGCGGGCGGCGTCTGCAAGGCTTTGCGCATCCCCCAGCCAATTGGTCTCATTCAGGCTGAGCGAACGGGTCAGCAGGGCCTCACGCGGGCCGACGATCACTCGGTGCTGGTCCGGATCGATCCGCACCACGAACAGAGGCTCGCCCACGGCAATATTCAGCCCCCGGCGCTGGCCAATGGTATAGCCGACAATGCCGTCATGCTGGCCGAGCACGCGCCCATCGAGGTGCACGATCTCGCCCTTGGTCCGCCCCTGGGGCCGCAACCGGTCGATCAGGGTGATGTACTTGCCTTCGGGCACGAAACAGATGTCCTGGCTGTCGGGCTTTTGCGCCAGTTTCAGCCCCAGTTGGCGAGCGACATCGCGCACCTCGGGCTTGGGCAGCCCCGCCAGAGGAAAGCGCAGATAAGACAGTTGTTCCGCCGTGGTGGCAAACAGGAAATAGCTCTGGTCGCGGTTATGATCGGCGGCGCGGCGCAGCTCCGGCCCATTCGGCCCGTCGGTGCGGCGCACATAGTGGCCGGTGGCCATGGCCTCGGCCCCCAGATCGCGGGCCACATCCAGCAAATCGCGGAACTTGACCGTCTGGTTACAGCGGATGCACGGCACCGGGGTTTCCCCGCGCAGATAAGAGTCGGCAAACTCCTCGATCACGCTTTCGCGGAACCGGCTTTCGTAGTCGAGCACATAGTGGGGGATGCCGATCACTTCGGCGGCCTGACGGGCGTCATGGATGTCCTGACCCGCACAACACGCGCCGGATTTCTTCACCGCTGCGCCGTGGTCATAAAGCTGAAGCGTCACGCCCACAACGTCATAGCCGGCATGCTTCAGCAGCCCCGCCACGACGCTGGAATCCACGCCGCCCGACATGGCGGCCACGATCCGTGTTCCCACGGGCAAGCCCACGCTCTCGCGCGCCAAGGCAATGGCGGCATCAAGGTCGGTCGGGGCAATCTCGGGCACGGGACAGGTCATCATGCGGCCCTATGTAAGGCGTTGTGATCCAGATTGCGAGAGGCCCGGATGCGAGGCCCCTAGCGTAACAGTTCTAGTAAAGACGAACTGCGAAGGGTCGAGATCACCTGGGCCGTGGCCTGAACCGCGATCTGGGCCTGTTGCATATCGGAATAGGCCTTGGCCATGTCGGCATCCGTGCGCTCACCAATCAGGTTTTGCAGACTGATCGACTGGCTCTCGAGCGATTTCAGCGTGGATTCTACGCGGTTCTGGCGTGACCCGTTGATGGCCACTTGATTGAGCACGTGCTTGTGCGCGGTCTCGAATTGGGTCGCCAGGGTCCCGAGTAAGGTTTTTTCTGCGTCCGTCAGCGGGCCGTCAAAGCCGTTGGCCGTGTCGGCGTCGGCAAAGTCCTTAAAGGCCTGCATCAGGCCAGTGGCCACATCGTCGGCGAAAAAGCTGGTTTCGATGACCGTAGTTTCGTCAATCCGGGGCGACGTGGGCGAGCGACCATTGACAAAGGCCAGAGCTACCGTGTTGGGCGTTTCAAGCGCGGCCAGGGTCTCGATGGTCACGGGCGGCGAATCTTCGATGCCGCCGCTGAACAGATACCGGCCATGGTGCTTACTGTTCAGGCCATCAATCGCCACCAGCATGTGGTTTTGCATAACCGCCCTCAGCCCGGTACCGTTACCTGAGGCTAGGGCATCCATGATCGCCTGCCGGGCCGTCGAAGCCCCTTCGGCCACACGGTTCAAGGCCAGATCCTGAGATTCAAGTCGGTTTTTGACCAACTGGCCGACTTCGATGAAGCTCTCGATCCGGTCGTGGGCCGTGTTGAACGCGGTCAGGGACTCGGCCTTGCGGCCATAGCCCTGCAGGTCCGTGGCGACCTTGGTCGTCGAGACGCGGCTATTGGCCTCGACTTGGCGCTTCTGAGCGGCCATCAGGTCCAGAAGGGCGCGGTTCCAGCTCTCACTTGTCGATACGCGGGTCATCTCACCATACTCAGAAGGATGTCGTACATGTCTTTGGCGGCCTGGATCATCCGGCTCGAGGCGTTATAGGCCTGCTGATAGGTGGTCAGCTTGACCAGTTCCTCGTCCAGATTCACGCCTTCGGTCGAGCGACGCCGGGAGTCGGCTTCGCGGGCCACGGCTTCTGCGGACGTCAGCCGGGTTTCAAACGTGGCGGCCTTGTTGCCGATTTGCCCCGCCAGATCCGAGACGTAGCGGTTCAGGCTCATTGTGCCGCCCGGATTGTCGCCCGCCGCGCTAAAACCGGTTTGGACGTCGCCAATATCCGCCAGTCCCCGCGCCCCGCGCCCATCGCCACTGACCAGGACCGGACGACCAGTCGGGGCGGTCAGGTCAATTTTGGACAGGGCCATATTGGCCGTATTGCGCTGGATGTCGCCCCGAATCGTAAAGGTCTCAAGCCGTTGTCCCGGTAAACCCCCAAGCCCGAAAAAGGCCGACATCGACGGACCGCCTGCATTGAGCCGGGTGGTATTGTCCTTAACCACCTGCATCTTCATCGGCGGGGATCCCGCGCCGGTGAACTTCAACTCGCCCTGTGCCGACAGGCTAAAGGTCCCGAACCCACCCACGCCGCTGACGGGGTCATTGAGACTGTTCAAAAGGTCGTTCATGGTGCCGCCAGCGGGGACCGTCACAGTCACATCGCGGATGCGCGCCCCATCCTGTGGCCCCAAGCGCAGGGTCAAGGTCTGGCCGGCGGTAAAGCCGTGGTTAGATGTCCCGCTCAAGCCCGTTTTGTAATTCGTTGGGACGGTGTTCTGGATGAGATCGTTCAGACCAAAGAAGTGCGATAAGCCTTGGCCATTCCGGCCCTGAACCGGGCTGTCCTGATCCTGAAGCGCGACACCCAGCCCAGCCCCGGCCTGGATCGACAAGGCCCCGTTGCTGAAGCTGACCGACCCTGAGCCCCCGAGCAGGCCGTTGAGCACCGTATCAAAATTGGCGGGCGTAAAGGCGGAGTTGGTCGCCCCGCCATCATTGGTCATCTGGCCCGTGGTGAAATTGATATCCACCCGCCGGTTCAGCGTGCCATTGGCATTGAGAATGGCCACGCTTGAGGTGCCGCTAAATCCGGTGATTGCCTCGGATAGGGTCAGGTTGGTGTTACGGCCACTCAGGCGATTGGGGGCTGGTACCGCGCTCGCAGCATTGTGCGCGCGGTTCAGCTCATCGGCCATGACCGACATCAGTTCACCGAGCTGTTCGGCGGTGGCGACGCTATCCTTGTCGCGCAGATCTATAAGGCCTTTGAGCTCACCGCTTTTGAGCTGGTCCGCTAGGGCGCGGCGGTTTCCATCGCTCTGGTCGATCCAAATTTCATCAAACGCCGAGCCGGACTTGACGCCAGACGTCGGGCTATAGGACAGCTGCGACAGGCCTTCGCCCGCTAAAATGGTGCCGGTCCCTGTACGGACAACGATCCCACCGGTGGGGCGGCTAGTCACCTTTACGTCCATGAACCGCGATAGCTCATCAATCGCCCGCGACTGGGCGATTTCGGCATCGGTCGTGTCTTCCATCGTCACGTTGCCACGCGAGATCTGGGTGTTCAGCTCGTCGATGGTTTTCAGCAGAGAATTGACAGTCCGGACGTTGGCGGCAATTTGCTTGTCCGCATCTTCGCGTAATTCCTGAATGCCGGTTCCAATGCGCGTGCCTTCGTTGAACAGCTCGCTCAGCCGGTTCAAGGCGTCCATGCGCCGCGGCGCGGATTGGGGATCCTCGGACGCCACGGCAAAAGCTGCGGACATGGCCGAGGCGCGGCTGAAAAAGCCAGTCTTGCCGCTGGGGTCGCCAAACAAACCTTGAAGCTGACCATAAAGGGTGTACCCGACTTCGGCCTTACCGGCATCGGCGGCAGAGGTGCGGCTGACGTGTTGGAGGTAGGTATCGGCCGCTAACCTTACGCGGCCCAGTTCCACGCCAGCGCCGACGCCGGAATTGTTGATGTTGGTCTGCTGGACTTCTTTACGGATATAGCCGGGGGTGTTGGCATTCGACACGTTGCTGGATACGACGCGCAGTTGGTTTTGCGCGGTCATAAGCCCGCTGACCCCTGCACTCATGATGGTGGTCAGGCTCATACGAGGCCTCCTGCGGCAAGAGTGTCCTGCTGACCCGGCAAGCCTTGCGCAGCGCCCGGCAATTTACGCCCGGCGGCTTGTCTAAGGCTAAAGAATTTTCTGTTTCTATTCATCGGGTTGGCGTTTCATGGTGGCGGCAGCGGATTGAACTGACAAACACCAACGCAAGTCAGATGCCAGCCGGACTTTTGTTGCGCAGCGGGGAAAAAGAGTCCGGGTCCGCGCGGCAAGAATCGCCCGTGCAGACCATGCCTCACTTCGTTAAAGTTCAATTTTATTCAATAAATACAGCAATTTGAAACTTGGCCCGCTCCTTGCTTGGTCAAGGTTGAATGTTCTGGCGCATAAGGCGCCCTGTCACCAGCCGATCTATGCTGCAACCGGCCCAGCAAAAGGGCCGACAGGGACCCTATGTCGTCGATTGATCTGTCCACCCTGCTGAACGGCTTGACGCCGATCGCCCCCGGAGCGGCTTCGCTCGGGCGAGAGGATGGGGAATCAACAGATGATTCTAGCTTTGCAGAGATCCTAGCTCAGGTCGGATCCACCCTGCCGCCCCAAGCACAGTCGTCCGTCCCCCCTCAGGCGGCATCGCCACTGGACAGTCTAGAGGGCGAGTCCGCGACGCCTAAGCGGGTCGACCCATTCGTGCCCGTCGCGTCCCCAGCCCTGTCACAACCCCGCGCCAACGCTGCTCCCACCCCCTTGATGAAGTCATCCGCATTGCCGGGCCCATTTTCGGGCTTTGTCATTCACCGGGATGGTATGGATCGCCTGACAGCACCGGTGAATGCGGAGGCTGAGAGCCTCGCGCCCGCACCCAGCGAGACACTGGGGTCTGATAACGCGCCTAATCGTGAGAATGCGACGGCGCTTTCATCACCTGAATTCCAGTCTTCTGAACCCCTACAGATCCCAAGCCTCAATAGCTTTGGGCCATTGCCCGTATCCTTGCCGTCTCAGGACCCATCACAGGTTGCAATGCGGCTAACGGTGCCTGCAGGTGGCCAGCAAGCCGTATCATCACTCACCCCGCGTCCGGAAGAAGCCGCGGTGGCCCGGCCTAGGGTTGATACCCGAAGCCCAGACCAGGTCATTGCAAAGCCAAAGCCTTTAATCGAGAAGGCCTCAGGTCGTGAATTGCCACCCGTGGCTTCCCTCCAAGCCGATAGCCCGCTGGCGACGCCAAGCGCCGAGCCAAAAGTCTTGGTGAAGCCGGTTGATGCAGCCCAGATTGTATCAATCTTGCCGCTGACACCGACGTCAAAAGGTGCCACGCCAGAGGTCAATACCTCGGAAGTAAATGTGCCGACGCTTCCGCTGCCAGACCTCAAAGCGCAGGCGACATTGCCTGGTTCGCAAGAGGTGCCCGATAGCATCGCCGCCCTCTTGACCCCAGAGCTTCGCCGCATAGTGGGGCGGTCAGACGCGGACAGCGCCCCGAATCGTGGATCCTTACCGCAGCCATTGACACAGGGCTCAACGATCGTTCAGGCCCAAACGCCGTCGCTTCTTTCTGTTGCGTCGCTCCAGCTGAGTGCGGATCAGGCTGAGGCGGTGGTGCCCGCAACGGCTTTGATCTCCCCTCAGGCTCTGGGGGCATCGCAAAGCGAAGCGACACTGCAAGCGGCTCAAACGCTTCCTAGCACGCCGGTCACGCTGGATGCCGCCGCACCATCTGTGGCAACGGCCGATAAAGGGCAGGCCGAGGCCCGACCCCGGACTCTGGAGCCAGCCCTTTCAGGCGAGCGGTCAGACCGTTACGCAACGGGATTGACCGCCTCAGCCAGCACCGACACAGCGCCCAGCGTAACGTCAGACTCCAAAGGGCAGGTCTCTCAGAATCAGGCCGCTGTATCTCGTCCCAATGCGGGTGAGCCTCTTCCAACCCTCGTTGAGCCGGTTATCCGTCAGGATACTGGCCAAGCAGAGGCGGCTTTGGCGACCCTTGAAGGTGGGGCTTCGGGCGAAGGCCTGTCGCCACAAACCCCGCCCTCGGGCCCGTCAAGCAACGCCGCGATCGGCGCCTCATCCCAGCCGCCTCCGAGTATGTCCCGGATTGGTCTCGAAACCTTGGCCAGCCTTGCCGCTCAGATGTCACGGCGGATCTCGGCCCAGTCCACGCGCTTTGATATCGCCTTGACGCCTCAAGATCTCGGTCGGGTGGATGTCCAAGTCGAGATCGCCCGCGATGGCCGTATCCGAGCCAGCATGGCGTTCGACAGCACGGTGTCCGCAGGCGAATTTCGTGCGCGCGGGGATGAGCTACGCCGACATCTGGAGGACGCCGGTTTCCGTCTGTCCAAAGAGGATCTGAGTTTCACAAGCCGCGACTCGGGCGCGGATAGTCGCGGGTCAGGGCAGGGCCAGTCCCAACAAAACGCCTCAGATCGCCCCCACTTCCGCACAGCCGCCTTTGATCAGAGTGCGGCACTTAGCGATCCCCTTAATCCCGTTATCACCTCTGCTCGTTCGCGCACCTCTGCGCTGGACGTGCGGGTCTGAAGGAGTATTCCATGGTTACCGCCGTCAGCAGTACCGACGCCCTCTCTAAAATCTCCAACAGCAGTAAGCAGGTTAGCGAAACCTATCAGACCTTTCTGAGCTTGCTGACCGCTCAGATGCGCAATCAGGATCCCCTCAGCCCGACGGATCCGTCTCAGTGGACATCACAACTGGTGCAATATTCCAGTGTGGAGCAGCAGCTGCTGACCAACTCCCTGCTCTCCAATCTGGTGGGCAATGGCGGAGATATGTCCAACGCGGTCAGTTTTATCGGCAAGCAAGTGGATGGCAGCTATGACAAGACCGAGCTGTCCGGTGGCAAGGCCACATGGTCTTATTCTCTGCCTGTCGATGCCGCCAAGGTCGAGGCGACCGTCACCAACGAAGCGGGCAATGTTGTCTGGACCGGCCCGCTCAGCGGTCTGAAAGCGGGCAGCAATGACTTTGCTTGGGATGGCCGCAATCTGTCCGGAAACGCGGTGCCCGCAGGGACCTATACCCTGGCGCTGAAGGCCAGCAATGCCGCCGGTGAGTCCCTCAATGCCAAACCTCAGGTGAGCGGCACCGTCACTGGCGTCGAACGCCAGGATGGGATCACCTTGTTACGCGTGGGCAGCACCCGTGTGCCGGTTGATGCCATCACCTCCGTCCAGTCCAAATCTTGAGTTTCAGTCAGTCTGAGATCCGAAGCGATCCAAGTGTAAGGAAAAAACCATGAGTATCTCGAGTGCAATGCTGGCCGGGGTGTCCGGTCTTTCGGCGAATTCTTCGGCCTTGGCCGCGATCTCGAACAATATCTCGAACGCCAATACTACCGGCTACAAGCGCGTTCAGGTCGAATTCCAGACCCTCGTCACGGGGGCCAATAACGCGGGTGCTGTGACGGGTGGGTACAGTGCGGGCGGCGTGATGGGCACTAACCATTACCTGAACTCTGTCAAGGGTTTGCTCCAGCGCAGCACCAGCAACAAAGACCTGAGCATCGATGGCAACGGGTTTTTTGTCACTACAGAAAAAGCAACCGACGTCGGTTCTACCGACACGCGGTTGTTTACCCGCGCCGGGTCTTTCCGCGTGGATGAATTTGGCTTTCTGCGGAATACAGCTGGGCTTTACCTTCAGGGTTGGCCTGCCAACAACGTCGGCGAAATCACGGTGGACCCGTCGGATGTGAACAACCTCAAGTCCATCAACATTTCCAGCGTGGGCGGCTCGGCCGAAGCCACGACCCTTGTCGGGGTCAATGCCAACCTGAAGTCCAGCCAGACGATTGCGGCTGCGGCGGGGGGACCCGTTGGCGGTGGCGGCACTGTGACCTATTTGCCGACGGTCGCGGCGACCTCTATGGCGGCCTATGATCCTTCAGCTGGGACCGGGGTAAAGCCAGATTTTGAGATCCAGATTCCGATTTCGGACTCTAAGGGTGGTCGCCGGACCATCACCATGGGCCTTCTTAAATCCCAAGTGGCCAACGAATGGTACGCAGAGGTCTATTCTAAGGATTTCAGCAGTACCAATACCCCGCCGAACCGAATTGCCTTTGGCGTGGTCAGATTTACGCCAGACGGCAAGCTTGATATTCCGGCCGCTGTCACATCGACCTATGCCGGCGGTGCGGCGGCAACGTCCCTTTTTGGAGCAGGGGCCAACCGATTAACGCTGAACGCTTCGGGTCAGCCGCAGCTCTTGATTGGTGCGTCTGGCCCTGCGGATGCGACGTTGCGTTGGGGCAATGCGCTCGGGGTTGGAGCCCAGACTGTGGCGCTTGATCTGACCGCGGTAGGGGGCGGCATGACCCAGCTCGACAGCCCCTCTGTGACCCAACTCGTGACCCCCAACGGGACGGCCTTTGGGAACCTGACCGACGTCGAAATCGGCAAGGACGGGATTGTCACGGCGATCTACGATAATGGGGTGACCCGTCGTCTGGGTCAGGTGGCCGTGGCCACCTTTGCCAATCCCGATGGTCTGGGGTCCGTGTCGGGTAACGCTTTTGTTGTCACCCGCGAGAGCGGCACCTATAATCTCAAGGCGCCCGGCACCGGCGGGGCAGGCTTTTTGGCCCCCTCAACGCTGGAATCTTCAACCGTGGACCTCTCGACCGAGTTCACGGGCCTGATTACAACGCAGCGAGCCTACTCCGCCTCCTCAAAGATCATCACGACGGCTGATGAAATGCTTTCAGAGCTGATCAACATCAAGCGGTAAGTAATGATTTCTTAATTTCTAAACGGAAGGTTATCGAGTAACGGCGATTTCCTTCCGTTTTTGTATTCGCAAAAATTAGGGCTTTATTTACTAGAGCGATTAAGCGGATGTTATAAGCCTTCAGGTATGGTCTCATCATGATGATGGTGAGAAAGGCGTAAGCGATGCTTCAAGAGCAACGCCTCAATAATAAAGGCGAGAAGTACGTGATCGGGCCGACGGGGTCGCAATTGACCTTGGCGGACCTGCCCCCTCCGACAACGGAGCGGTGGGTCATCCGGCGTAAAGCCGAGGTGGTCGCCGCTGTGCGGGGGGGACTGTTGACTTTTGATGAGGCCTGCGAACGCTATCGCCTGACCTCGGAAGAATTCATTGCTTGGCAAAAAGCCATTGATTCTCATGGCATGGCCGGGCTGCGTACGACACGGATCCAGCAGTATCGCTGACATCCACGCCTTTCCCGGTGATCCAAAAGACCGCAGGGTAATGGGGGCTTAAAACACAAAGCCCGCCCTTTTCACGAGGGGCGGGCTTTGCTGTATCTGGGCGAGGGCTTCAGCCTTCCTTGCCGGACTGCACAGTGGGCGGGGTGGTGATCACTTCGACATTATCAATGAGCAGATAGCCCATGTCTTCAAGGGTGGTGCGGCGCGTTGTGTCATCCTTGGCCTGTTGCAGCGCCGCCAGCTTGACCTGAAGGTCCTCGGCGATTCCTCTTAGAATACATTTCAGATCACCATCGGTTCCGCGTTTGGCCAGATCGTGGTGCGCCGTCATGTTGCGCTCCGCCAGAGCCGTGAGGTCCCGTTCAAACTGAGCCATTTTGTCAGCGGGAATTTGGCCCTTGGCCTGCCAGAGCTGAACCTGGCTATGCAGCCCCCGTGCGCGCCGAATGATGTCCGCATAGAGCGGTTCGCGCGCTAGGGCCGATACTGTCGCCGCGTCAGGCCCCAGCGGCGCTTCGGCACCCACCGGCGTCATGAACAGCATCACAGCACTGAGGACGGCACAGGACATCGTAAACTCCCAAAATGGCCTGATCCCAGGCGGCTGGCGGATCCTTAGCAAAGATCCTGCCGAATAGGCCTCTAGCTTTAAGGGAAAGCCTTAACAGACCCTTCCACCCTTGCGTCTATCTCCCTTCACGGGATTTCTTGTCAGCGGGACCGGGATCCTTTAAGCGCCATGGCATGTCCGACACCGAAGTTCCCGCCGCCGAGACGGCCGATTTCCGCCCCGAAGCCCGCGCCCCGCGCGGCTTTGCCGACAAGCGTGCCCGCGATATTCTCAGCGAGCGCCAGATCATCACCCGCGTCTCTGCGGTCTATGAGCAATTTGGCTTCGAGCCGCTCCAGACCCCGGCGTTTGAATATGCCGATGCGCTCGGCAAATTTCTGCCGGACGCGGACCGCCCCAATGCCGGGGTGTTTGCCCTTCAGGATGACGACGACCAGTGGATGGCGCTTCGCTATGACCATACCGCGCCCTTGGCCCGCTTCGCCGCCCAGAACTGGGAAACCCTGCCCAAGCCCTATCGCCGCTATGCTTTTGGGCCGGTGTGGCGCAATGAAAAGCCGGGGCCGGGCCGCTATCGCGAATTCATCCAGTGTGACGCCGACACCGTCGGCTCGGATCGGCCCGAAGCTGATGCCGAGCTGATCGCCTTGGCTGTTGCCGGTTTTGCCGCCGCGGGTCTGCCCGATGGGGCTACGGTCCTGAAGGTCAATAACCGCAAGCTTCTCAATGGCGTGTTGGCCAAGGCCCGGGTGAGTACGGCTGGGCAGCAGCTTGCCGTGCTGCGGGCCATCGACAAGCTCGATAAGTTCGGCACTGAAGGCGTGATCCAACTGCTTGGGGCCGGGCGGCTTGACGAGTCCGGAGACTATACCAAGGGGGCGCAGCTTGATTCCGCCGGGATTGATGCGGTGATGGCCTATGTTGGCACGCCGGTGACGACCCGATCTGGCTTCCTTGAGGCCATGAGCGCGGCTGTTGGCGATACGCCGGACGGGCTGGCGGGTCTCGAAGAGTTGTCGCGCATGGATGCGGCGCTCAAAGCCTTGGGCGTGCGCGAAGATCAGGCGCGCTTTGATGCCGCCATTGTCCGGGGGCTTGAATATTACACCGGCCCGGTGTTTGAGGCCGAACTGATGCTGGAAACGCGTGATGAACGCGGCCAGCCAATCCGTTTTGGTTCGGTCGGCGGCGGCGGGCGTTACGACGATCTGGTCTCGCGCTTCTTAGGGGAGCGGATCCCTGCCACCGGTTTCTCGTTCGGCGTATCGCGTCTGGCAGCGGCGCTTCAGGCCGCCGGGACCTTGGATCTGGCCGACCAGACCCGTGGGCCGATCGTGATCATCGCCTTTGGCGATACCGATATGCCGGCCTACCAGGCCTTGGCCGCTGAGGTGCGAGCCGCGGGTCTGGCCTGCGAGGTCTATATGGGCCGCTCTGGTATGAAGGCTCAGATGAAATATGCCGACCGTCGCCGCTCACCCGCCGTGTTGATGCTGGGCGAAGATGAGATCAAGGCCGGGACCGTCACGCTCAAGGACCTCGATATGGGGCGGCAACTGGCGGCGGGAATCACCGACAATGCCGCTTGGCGTGCTGAGCGTCCGGGGCAGGCAACCCTGCCACGGGCGGATCTGATTAACCATTTGGTCACGCTTTTTGGGAAAAATTGACTAATGCGTCAAAATTTTCCGCCCTTATCATGGGTTACTGAGAAAAATATGACAGGATTGTGGATTTCTCAATTGACACGGACCTTGGGATAGCGTCTTCTCCTCTCCGAAGAGATCAGCGCGCCCGGGAAGAGGCACACGGTCTCTGGCGTTTCGGGGAGGAAGCGCCCGCTAATCGAAAAACCCTGCTGCGATTATCCCCCGCAGCAGGGTTTTTGCGTTTTTAACCCCTGACTCTTGCAAGTCTTTTGCGTGGTCCAAAAAACTGACGGATCTGTCAAAATTTTACTTAAGCGCAAACAAAACCCCCTCCGTGCTGAGCACGAAGGGGGCTTGTGTCTCGTCTGTTCGTAAGTCTTACCAGATGCGGACGCGGTCTTCCGGTTTGACGTAGTATTTGTCGCCCGGCTTGACCCCAAAGGCATCGTACCAGGTGTCCACATTGCGGACCGGGCCGATCACCCGGAACATCGGCGGCGAGTGCGGCCCGGTCACGACCTGTTGGCGGGTGGCGGCTTCACGCGACTTCGAGCGCCAGACCTGTGCCCATCCCAAAAGCACGCGTTGCTCGCCGGTGAAGCCATCCAGAACCGGGGCCGGCTTGCCGTTCAGCGACAGCTTATAGGCATCGAGCGCCACGAGCACCCCGCCGAGATCCGCAATGTTTTCGCCCATGGCCAGTTTGCCCTGGACGAATACGCCCGGCAGCGGCTCATAGGTGTCGTACTGCGCGCCGAGCTTGGCCGCTTCGACTTCGAACTTGGCGGCATCTTCAGCGGTCCACCAGTCGCGACGCACGCCATCGCCATCGGACTTGCGGCCCTGATCGTCAAAGCCGTGGACGATTTCGTGACCGATCACGCCGCCAATCCCGCCATAGTTCACGGCCGGATCCGCATCCGGATCAAAGAACGGGGCCTGAAGAATGGCCGCCGGGAACACGATCTCGTTGCGGGTGGGTGAATAGTAGGCATTGACCGTTTGCGGGGTCATGCCCCACTCCTTGCGGTCCACCGGCTTGCCCAGGCGGTTCAGGCGGTCCTGATAGAAGTATTTGCGGATGCTGCGCGCATTGCCAAAAGCATCGTCCGCCTTGACCATCAGGCTCGAATAATCGCGCCACTTTTCCGGATAGCCGATCTTGACCCCGAACTTGCTGAGTTTTTCCAGCGCCTTGGTCTTGGTCTCAGGGCTCATCCAGCTCAGGTTTTCGATCCGGGTCTTCATCACCGTTTTGACGTCGGCGACGAGCTTTTCCATCTTGGCCTTCGAGTCTGCCGGGAAGTACTCTTTGACATAGGACCGGCCCAGCGCTTCGCCCAGACCGGCTTCCACGGCATTGATCGCCCGCACATGGCGCGGTTGCTGTTCCAGCTGGCCCTGAAGGAACTTGCTGCGGAATTCCCAGTGCGCATTGGCAAAGCGCTTAGACAGCAGCGGCGCGGCCTCATCAACGGTGTGGAAGGCCTGCCAGGCCTTGAGGGTTTCCACGTCCGTCTGAGCAAACAGCGCCGACAGTTTCACCACGGCGGTGTTCTGGGTCATGATCACCCGGTCTGCTTTGGAAAGTCCTGCCGCGTTTAAGAAGACCGTCCAGTTGATGCCCGGCGCGACCTTCGGCAGGTCGGCAATGGTCACGGGGTTATAGGTCTTGTCGCGGTTACGGCTTTCGATCCGGGTCCAGTGGGTTTCAGCGATCTGGGTCTCGAAGGCCATAACGGCCTTAGCGGCCGCTTCCGGGTTCGGCCAGTTCACTTCCTTGAGCATACGGGCCATGTACTCTTGGTACTTCTGGCGACGTTCCGCATGTTCCGGCTTGAGATAGAAGTCGCGATCGCCCAGCCCGATGCCGTTCTGGCTCATGTACAGGCTGTTGACGCTCGGGTTCATGGCGTCGTCGTTGATAAAGGCCCCGACCATGGTCACGCCGAGGTCGCTCAGGCTTTTGCCCATGTGCGCAGTCACATCGTCATGGGTTTTGAGATTGCGAACGGCCGCCAGATAGCTCGTAAGCGGCTCGGCATCGCGTGCTTCGATCCGCGCTTCGTCCATATAGGCCTTGTAGACCGCTGCGATCTTGGCTTCGTCGCTTTTGGGGTCCAAGCTGGTCGATGCGGCCATGGCCTCGATCAGCGCCTTAGAGCGGTTTTCCGACAGCTGGCGCAGGATCTGGAACGAGCCTTGGGCGGTGCGATCCGAAGGGATCACCATGGCCTCAATCGCCTTGCCATTGGCAAAGGTGTTGAAATTGTCCCCGGCTTTGACGGATTTGTCCATACCGTCGAGGTCAAAGCCCCAGGTGCCAAACTTCGGCGCGGTAATGCCGGTCAGCGGGGCCGAGCCGGGAGAGGCCAGGGCGTCAAGGCCATGCACGCTCAGTTTGCTACAGGCCTCATCGAGGCAGGTGCGAAGGCTGGTGTGATCATCGGCCAGGGCCGCACTGGTTCCGGCGAGGCTGGCCCCGGCCAGCAAGGCGGCGAGAAGCGTTTTGGTCTTCATGGGGTTTCCTGTATTTGGTGAGTGTTTCCCTCGAAACGAAAATGACATTTTTTTAGCCCGATGAATTCTGAATTTTCGTTCATGTTGAACTTTGTCTGAAGCGGCGACTTTCATCGATTTTTATGCCTGCAAGGCCTGCTAAAGGGTTGGCCCGGATGGCAAAACCTAGGAAAGTAGCCAAGATTCTTTCGTTGATTTTCAGGGTAGGGCATGGCGACCGAAGTTTTGGCTCAGGACTACAAGGGTGTGATCGTCTTTTTGACGGTCGCTGCTGTGGTCGTGCCGGTCTTCCATCGCTTTCGCCTGTCGCCGGTTCTCGGCTTTCTGTTGGCGGGCGTCTTGATGGGGCCGGAAGGGCTGGGCCGGTTTGTCGATCAGCTGCCTTGGATAGAATGGTTCGTTGTCACTGACGACGACGAAATGCGCCAGATGGCAGAGCTGGGCGTCGTGTTCTTGCTCTTTTCCATCGGGCTGGAGTTGTCGTGGGAGCGCCTGAAATCCATGCGGCGGTTGATCTTGGGACTGGGTATGGTCCAGATCATTGCCAGTGCGGTGGTTTTGGGCGCTTTGGCTTGGATGATGGGGCAATCCCCGGCGTCCGCCGCCGTCATCGGTATGGCCTTGGCCTTGTCGTCTACGGCGGTGGTCTTGCCGGTGCTGGCTGAGCGCAAAAAGCTGCAAAGTCCGGGCGGGCGCGGGGCGTTTGCCGTTTTGCTGGCGCAAGATATTGCCGTGGCGCCGATCTTGATAACCGTTGGGGTGCTGAGTGCGGCGAGCCTGTCGCCGACGGGATTGGGAAGCGCGCCGGACCTTAAGGGGATCCTGACCCTGATTCCGGCCTTAATTGCCCTATTTCTGCTTGTTCTCGGTGCGCGGCTGTTCCTTCGCCCGCTCTTCCGCTCGGTGGCGCGGGTGCAGAGCCGCGAGCTGTTCATGGCGGCCTGTTTGTTGATCGTGCTGGTCTCGGGTTTTGCCGCGGTCAGCGCGGGTCTGAGCATGGCGCTTGGGGCCTTTATTGCAGGGCTGTTGCTAGCGGAAACCGAATACCGCCGAGAAATCGAGGTGGTAATCGAGCCGTTCAAGGGCCTGTTGCTCGGACTTTTTTTCGTCTCGGTCGGGGTGGGGCTGGACCTAGATGCCATCATAGCCGAGCCCGGCGTCGTGTTTGGCATGGCTCTGGCGATCCTGCTGATCAAGGGCGGGATCCTTTACTTGGCGGCGCGGGCGTTTGGTCTCGGTGTCCGCTCGGCGCTGGAGGTGGCGGCCGTGCTTGGGCCGGCGGGTGAGTTTGCCTTTGTCGTCCTCGCACAGGCCATGGGCGGGCGACTGGTGCCCACGGAGTTTGGTCAGGCTCTGATTGTGTCGGCGACCCTCAGTCTGTTCTTCATTCCGTTTCTGGCGTCTGGGGCGGAGCGATTGGGCCGGTGGCTCAAACCGGATGCGGGCCTCAACCTGCCCAGCGAGGCTCCGCAAGGGGATGCCCATGAGGCCGATGTGCTGGTCATGGGCTATGGTCGGGTGGGTAAGCTTGTGGGGGAAATGCTGGCGGCCCATAAGGTTCATTTTGCGATTGTTGACAGCAATCCCGGTCTTGCCAGTCGTGCACGGCAAGGCGGACATGACATCTGGTTCGGAGATGCGACGCGTCCGGAGTTTCTGGAACGGTTCGGGATCGAGACTGCGAGGGCGGTGGTAGTGACCTTCTCCGACAAGGGCCATTCCGATGCGGTCGTGCGAGCCGTACGGGCTCTGCGTCCGGACATCAAGATCATTGCCCGGGCGCTCGATGCCAGCCACGCCATGGCCCTTTATGAGCTGGGGGCCACGGATGCGGTGCCCGAAACGATCGAGGCCTCGTTGCAACTGGCAGAAAATACCCTCGTCGCCGTGGGCGTCCCCATGGGGCTGGTCCTCGCTTCGGTACATGAAAAGCGTGACGATTTCCGCAAGCAATTCGCGGCCCGTATGCCCGAAGCTCGCCCGCTCCGCGATAAGCTGAAACCGGGTGATCCAATGACGTCTGCTCCGGAAAGGGCCCCTGAAACCCGGACGGGTTAAGTCGTATCTTTCAGACTTCGGGTTTGAGGCGCTTCAGGTAGTCAGCAAACAAAGGCACAGTAAAATCGATATCCCCATGCGATGGGCTGTAGATCATACCCTTGCGGATTATGTTTGCCCGCAAGGGGCCAAGTGTTGGTACTTTTTGACCCATAACTGCGGCGACCTCTGAGGATCTGTAAGGACCATGGCCGAGGACGGCCATAGAGAACACATAGTCGCGTTCACGAGGTGTAAGTCGCTCAAATCTGACTTTAAAGAAACCTTCGTCTAATCGCTGGATGGCTGTGTCGGCTGACTGAATCACGGTCTCAACGGTAATCGGCGACTGTGGGGCTGTATTCCAGATTTGATAGCCCCATTCCTGTAGAAAGTAAGGGTAGCCCTGTGTAGCCGAATAAATCGCCCATAGAGCGTCGTCGTCGATCACTTCACCTTCTTCAAGAATAGGGTTTTGTATAGCTTCGAACGCAGATGCCAAATCAAGCGGACCTACCGCAGGATAGTGAAACAACCGTTCTGCATAAGATTTTGCATCGCCAGAAAGGGCGGCTGTTTGTGGTAATCCGGCCCCAAAGAACAAAATAGGTAAACTCTTCTGATTCGTCTTATGGATAGCCACAATCAAAGCAGCGAATTCATGCGCTTTTAAATACTGAACTTCATCAATCAGCAGCGTCCAGCCCTTTTGCGCCTGTCGCGCTGCGTCCCCAATCTTGATGAAAAGCTCACTCAGATCAAATTCGAGATTGCCGCTATCGGCGACACCCGGTTCCGGATCGACGGAAACGGTAAAGTCACCCACCTCAACTTTAAAAATAGCTGCAAAACTCCGTAAGGCGCGCATTGCGCTATGAGCTGCAGCTTTTGATCCTTCCGTGAGTGAGAGCTTTCGCAAAATTTGATGTACTTTAGGGTACAGCAGGTCTGCAAGCGGCTTGTCCTCAGGCGCTTCAATCATAGATGTCAGGTGGCCTTGCGCTTCCGCTAGGCTCTCGATTTTATTCAAAAGTACTGTTTTTCCGACACCGCGAAGGCCAATCAGAATTTGGGAGCGGCTATGTCTCCCCGCCAGGCTGCGACTCAATGCAATGCGGGCGTCTTCGATAATCTGATCCCGTCCCGCAAGTTCAGGCGGTTGAGAGCCCGCGCCCGGGGCAAATGGATTTCTGATAGGGTCCATACGATGATGTATATCAATTTTATCCCGTTTAAGCAATGGAGGGTATACATGGCTATAAATGACTATAAATGGCTATAATTTCATATACGGGCTATATTTCGCTGCATCATGCCGCTGAAAAATCCTCAGAAGCCCGCTCGGGTTAGGGTTTATTCCTCCGGTGTCAGACGATTTTCCAGGGCCGCGATTTCGGCAAAGAAGCGCTGGCGCACGGCCCGGGCATAGGGGTTGTCGCGCTCAATCGCAAGGAACAGCTCGTCTGAATCGCCCTTAACCAGCCCGACCCCCTGCATCAGCAGGTCATAGGAGCGGGTCGTCAGGCTTCGGGGCAGGGGCTCCATGCCGCTCAACACCTTGGCAATCAGGTGCGTTAACCCCTGAACGGCGGCCAGCGCCTGATCATGCTCTTCTGGGCTGGTGACCGAGACCTTGAGGCCCAGCGCCTGTTCCAAAAACCGTCGGATCCGCATGAGGCGGGGGGCTCGGACAGGGCACAGCACGATCTCGAGGCCATGAATGCCGGTCCGACCACTTTGGGGGCCGAACAGCGGGTGGGTACAAAGAATGTCGACGTTGTCCGGCAGGGTATCTTGCATCCACTGGGCCGGAGCGACCTTGACCGACCCCACATCAAGGATGATGGCCCCTTTGCGCACTAGCGGGGCTATTGCTTCGGACAGGGCCTTTAGCCGACTGACCGGTGCGGCGAGAATGACATATTGGCACGCAGCGACAGCCTCCAGCGGGGCCAGGGTCACGGCATGGCGTCGGGCAAAGCGATGCGCAGCGGGCGACGGATCGTAGGCCAGGATCTGGCAATAAGGGGCCAGATGACGCACCATCAATTGGCCGAACGCCCCTAACCCAAACACCCCGACCTGTGGCAACGCCATGACACCCCTCACGCTTGTCTGAACAGGGGGCGCGGTTAGCATGCGCGGCTAGAAATGGCGAAGGTTACCTCTGCAACCGGCTCTGGGGTGCATCTCAGGCCGGCCGTTTCTGGGCACCGGACAGCGCCTTTGAGGGGGCAAGAGGCTTGCAGTTTGTGGATCGTGCGGGGTCTACCTCTGGGACAACAGGCCCGCGTTTTTGCACAAGATCGGCCCAATGCGCGGCCGGGTGCGGCTTGCCGATACACCAGCCCTGCATCATCGAAGCGCCTTCCTGTCTCAGGAAGCGGACATGATCTAGGGTCTCCACGCCTTCAGCTAGTACTGGCACATTCAGGCTTTTGCCCAGACCCACAATCGAGCGGACGATCACATCTGACCGTTCGGACGTGCCGATGTTGTTCATAAAGCTCTTGTCGATCTTGATCTTGTCGAACGGAAACGCCTGCAGCGTTGACAGCGAGGAATAGCCGGTCCCGAAGTCATCAATGGCGATCTTGAGGCCCATGGCCTTTAAGCGCCGCAGATTATCAAGCACCGTTTGATCGCCGCCGATCAGGGCCGTTTCTGTCACTTCGATTTCCAGTCGGCGGGGCGACAAATCATGAGTGACCAACGCTTCGCGGATCCGGCTGCTCAGGTCTGGGTCAGCCGCTTGAACAGGTGACACATTGATCGCGACCGTTACGGAGTCCGGCCAAGCCTTGGCATCTTGAATAGCCTGTTTGATGACCCAGTCGCCCAGGCGATGGATCAGCCCGCTTTCCTCGGCGATCGGAATAAACACATCTGGTGGCACAAAGCCCATCTCCGGATCCGTCCAGCGACAAAGCGCCTCAAATCCGATCAGCTGGCCATCGCAGACCCGGGCCAGGGGCTGATAATTCAGGGTTAGTCGATCGTTCTGTAATGCGGTGTCGAGTCCATCCAAAATCTTGCGTCGCCGCCGCGCTTTTTGCTCAAGTTCAGGGCGGAAGAACTGCTGGGTTTCACCGTTCTCGTTGGCGATACTCAACGCGGTTTGGCACGCGGCGAGCAGGGAATTGGGCGTCCGCCCGTCTCCAGGATAAACAGCCGCACCAAAAGCCAAAGCCGGTGTGTAGACCAGATCCCCAAGGTCAATCGGTTCACTCAGTTGCTGGGCAAGGAGCTCAACGAGTTGGATTGCACTTTGTGGCTGGTTCGGGTCTGTAAAAAAGATCGCAAACTTACTTCCGCTGACCCGAGCCAATTGGTGCGGCGCATGGATCAGGCCACGCAACCGTTGCGACAGGGTCAACAAGACCATGTCACCAATCTGTGGGCCATGCAGGCTATTCAGCTCGTTCAGGGCACTGATTTCCAGCTTGATCATCGCCATCTGTTGGTCGGCGTGATGGGCTTCTTCCATCAGATCCTCGACCCCAAGCGTAAAGGCTTTGCGGTTGAGAAGGCCTGTCAGTTGATCGCGCTCGGACAAGCGCTGAATTTCAGCTTCCGCAGCCAGACGTTCCCGTAAATCCCGGACGGCACAGACATATTCGTCTTTTTCAAGATCAAGCGCTCGCTTGAGGACTTCGACCGGTACCATCTGTCCCGCGATCTGGACCTGGGCGCGGCTGACTCCATCCTTAAGCTGGGTCAAGGGCAGGGACGCCTCATGGTCAAACAGAAGACTGGCCACAGGCTGCCCTAAAAGATCCGTATCAGCGCATTGCAGGAGGTCGATCAGGGATTGATTGGTTTCCGAAATGCGGCCGTTGCTGACAATCATCAGGCCTTCAAACGACCCGTTCGCCAGGCGCTGCATCCGAGAGCGGGACTGACGCGCAAACTTGGCTTCAATAAAGACCACCAAGATGGCGAGGGTGAGGATCATAAACGTCACGCCGGCAATCAGTCCGCCCAGCGCCAGATTGCCGGTCAGACTATTGCGCATGACATAGTCCACACTCGGCACGAGGCTGACTGAGGACATGCTCCCAAAGTGGATGGTCACAACCGCTAAGATCATGAACAAGGGGGCAAGCAGTGGACGGCTAAAGCGCCCATTTGACCCTGCAAAAACAATGGAAATGGCGGACAGAATAAGGCCAAGTCCATCGGACAAAATGACTCGACCAATATCCCAGTACAGATAGCCAGGAATAACCATGGCCGCCATACCGACATGATGCATGAGGATAATAGAGGCCCCAATAAACAAGCCAAGCAGAGCTTCTGTCGCGAGTGTAGTGGCGCGCGGACCGATATAGGCACTAAAGATATTGCCGATTACGACTAAAATCAGCGAGATCAGCGTCAAGGTCAGGTCATAACCAATCGGGACTGACGTTTTATAGGCCATCATGGCCGTAAAATGCGTCGCCCAGATCCCGGCCCCACCGGCCAGACCGGTCAGGATGACCCAGCCTATACGGTCCTTTCCGGAGCTTTTTCGAGAGCGGGCATAGAGCCTAAATGAGCTGAAAACGCCCATGATACAG
This sequence comes from Asticcacaulis sp., assembly GCA_036834925.1. Classification (GTDB taxonomy): domain Bacteria; phylum Pseudomonadota; class Alphaproteobacteria; order Caulobacterales; family Caulobacteraceae; genus Asticcacaulis. Next base: position 5,103 of record DAITMY010000004.1, on the reverse strand, counting down.
ATGGCCACCGCGACGGCTAACATGCCGTGGTCATGCTCATTGACCATACAATTTAGGACATCAATCACGGCAAACCTCGGAATTCCGATAACGAGGTTTACATGAAAACAGTAAAGAAAAGTTGTCTGCTAAGGGGGGTCACCCTAAGAATAAATTCCCCCAATTACGGGTTCAGTAAAGTTTGAAGGCTGGACCAGTCATTGCGATATATAAACTCAATTTGCTTAGTGACTGGGCTTGCGCTTTCGCTAACCACTGTGATTTCTGCCCGATATAAGCCTGAGTTTTCAAAAAAATTACCGATACGATCTGGAGTTTTTATCGAGTGAATATTAAGGCCTTTTTGTGTCCCTCCGCTAATTGCATAAAAAACATCCACATAGCGACTGAAGTCTGCGGGTATGTCTGCACAATAGGAGGCTTGATCCTTCAGCGGCTCATAGGACCAGCATAACCCAACCGGATCCCGAGACAGGATTATGGTCTCCTCTCCTTTGGGGCCGACGCGGATAATGTCGTGAACATAGGCTCGGCAGTTGCGGGCCACGCTGTGACCCCGGTTGTGAACCGATACACGCAAGAACCGGGCTTCAAAGACCTGTTCCCCTTGAGTCTGAACCGTTTGCAGGACGTGAGGGGACTTATTTGAAAAGACGATGTCCAGCCGGGGGCGGGTCAGATACGTCTGCAAGGCTTGAAGGGCGACCACCAAAAGCGCCGACCCCAAGGCAATCAGGAAAAAGATCAGAAAATCAGCAGGCTGCACCGGGCCCCTCCGCTTGGTCGCCGTTTATGTCACCAGACCTGTCCCCGAAAGTCCGGTCAAGAGGCTTCCACGATCAGGCGAACAATTCTGCGGCAGTTGGCAGGTGCCACGTCAAGAATCCACTTTAGAACACGGTCCATTCGATACGCAGGGCTGCGACCCAGGTGGACTTCGGGCTGACCGCTTCTCCGATTCCATGGACATGCTGAAGACTGGGCTGAAGCGCGAGAGTCTCAGACAGGACGGCGCGATAGGTCAGCTCTGTGACGGTTTCCGTTTTGCGTCCGGGATTGAGGCGGCGATCGGCTTGACCCCGGTGGGCCATGGCCACAGCAAGGCCCATCTGATCGAGCGGGCGGGTGGTGAGCGGGCCAGTCCAGACCAGACCGCCCCCGATGTAATGCGACAGGCTGTTGATCCGGCTGTTGGCGAACCCGGCCCGCACCCAGCCCGCCACCTTGCCGGGACCATCCTCGGTGTCAGGCGTGATTAGCGTGCGGTCATAGCTGACATAGGCCCCTTCGTTGTCGCGGCGACGAAGCGGTTCACCGGTCACGGGATCCACAGCCTCCAGCGCCTCAAAGGCGGTGGTGTAGCGCCAGCCTCCGATGACCAATCGCGCCGCGTCTGTGCGATGCTCAAGCTCGCCGATCACGAGCGCGCCCTCATCCTTGGACAGGCGGACATAGGAAAAACGATCCGGGTTGTTGGCATTGCCCGGTACAGCATCAAAGATCCCGAACCGTGTCCACCAGCCGTCCGTAATCGGGACCTGAACTACGACCGCCGGACCGGCCAGCGGGAAGATGGACGGGCCATTGACCCCGGTCTGGGCCAGCTCGCTGCCGATCCCATGGGCGCTTTGCAGAAACAGCCCACCACTTTCCTGAACATCAAAGCGGCTGTTGAGGTCGATGATCCCGGCCGCAATATAGGCCTCGCCGTCACGCCAGCTTTTTTGAGCCCAAAGCTCGTAAAGGTGCAGGGCGTCGGTGGTGTCGATGTTGCTCACGGCCTGCAAACTGCCGACATAGTCGTCGTTGAAGACGCCGCCCTGATTGTGCAGCACGTAGCCGCTGAGTGTCCAGCCACTGGGGGTATGCGCAACTTCGAGCGTGAGATCTGTATTGCTCAGGCCCCGCGCCCCCCGTTTCAGGCCGCCCTTGACCACAGACAGGTAGTCTGCCGTGACCACCAATCCGGGCGTGATCGTCCAGTCGCTCAGCGCGCGCTTCGCCGTTTCCGCGCAGGCTGTGGCGGGGTTTATGGCCAGGCCTATGACAAAGGCCAAGAGCGGCAGGGCGGCACGCGTGGTCATGGCGCACTCAATCATGTCGGGCGACCTTTCTGGACAAGCGGTGACGGTCAGAGCCTGTTTGCTGAGCGGTCAGGCGGCTTTAAGGGCGGTAAGGAACTGATTGGCTTCGGTTTTGAGTGTGCACGCCAGTTCGGACAATTTTGTAGAGGTTGCGTTAACCGTTTGCGTGGCGGCAAAGGTGTTGCGGGCGGCATCGTTAACCCCCGCGACATTCGCGGCGGCGTTACGGGTTCCGACCGAGGCCATTTCGACGCTGTTGGAGATTTCGTCCGTCGCCGCGCTTTGCTGGCGGGCGGCAGCGGCGACATCAGCAGCAATCACCTTGACTTGCTCGACGGCGGCTTGAACGCTCTGCAAGCCACTGGCAGCCCGTGCGGACACATCCTTGATTTCTTCGATGCGACTGCGGATCAGCTCTGTCGAGCGTCCGGTTTGGGTCGCTAGGGTCTTGACCTCGCTGGCCACCACGGCAAAACCCTTGCCGGCGTCGCCCGCCCGCGCGGCCTCAATGGTTGCGTTCAGGGCGAGGACATTGGTCTGGCTAGCAATATCCGAAATCAACGCTGCGACTTCGGTGATCTGGTCGGCGGCTTCGGCCAAGGCGCGAATAGTTTCGTCGGTCTTGCGACTGATATCAGCGGCCTCGTCCGCACTGCGCGCCGACTCCGACATACGTTCACTGATGTCGCGGATCGAGGCCGAAAGCTCCGTCGTGGCCGAGGAAATGCTGTCGATGTTGGTTGCGGCTTCATGCGACGCTTGGGCCGTCATTTCAGCGCGCGTTTCTGCCTGTTTGGCATTATCATTGAGGATCAATGCGCCATTTTCCAGTTCGCCGACCGATGTGCCCAGGTTGCCAAGGATAGCCGTCAGTTTGGCCGCAAAGTCATCGCATAGGGCCTCAATCTTTTTCGAGTGCTTATGAGCTTGATCCGCTGTCCGCTGAGCGGCGTCACGGCTCAGTTCCGCACTGGCGCGCGTATTTTCCGTAATGGCTTCAAAGGCATCCTGCATCTGCTTAAGTTCGCCAGTAAGGCCCCTAAGCGATGCCGCCGCCGAGGTATCACCTTGAGCCAAGGCTTTCATCGCCCGAACCATGCGGTTCAAAGGGCGGATGACAAATTGCTGTCCGCCCCAGATCAGCAGGCTGAAAAATACGGTCGCAAAGACAAGGGCGCCCCACATCATGGCGATCACCGTTGTGCTGACGGCATTGCCCGCAGCGGCCACTTCAATGGCCCGTTTTTCGATGGCGTCGGAGGTCTTTTCCATCGCCACTTCCAAATCCGTAAACAGGGCGTAGAACTTGTCCTGTTCCGCCATGGCGGCTAGCGGGTCAGTCAAGCTCAGTTGTTGGATGTAGTTGGCTTCAGCAATATAGGCCTTAAGTGCAGGTTCCACGTCCGCCAGCGCCTTACGGATTTCCGGATCTTTGGCCAGCGCTTTATTTTCGGCCATCAACCGCTCGAACCACTTGGTATGTTCTTTCAGGTCCTTGCCCGCCTGTTCAATCTTGGCGTTGTCGAGGTTCTGAGCGGCGAGCAGCGCTGACAAGACATCGCTCCGAAGCGCGTCATGCATCATGTCCCCTTCAAGGTGGTTTCGGATGATCTGCGCGATGGTCGCGCTCTCATCAACAGTCCCACGCAAGCTCTGAGTTGAGATCAGACCGACCCCGGCAATCGAAATCGAGACCAGAAGGGCCGCTACGGCGGAAATCAACACCTTGGTACTGATAGACTGGAACCGGATCTTCAACATCTTTGCCTGCTATCATCTGTGTCATTGTGATGCAGGGCGAAGGTAAACGCGTAAGTTTAAAGTCGTCTTAAGGTTAATGTTGGAATAAATTCTTCTCTTCTAATTGAAATAGGAAGAAAAAGACGAAATAAAACATCTTGTCCTCTGATGATCGATCAGGATGGACTGTCGTTCCATTCTTTTTTGAGCATGTCGATCAACAACATCAGGGGGCCGGGGAATCGCACTGCGAACACACCAATGAGCAAGGCGATGCCAATGGCCATCAGAGGCGAAGCCTGAATCATCCCCTCAATTGGTTTGCCCATCAGGGCGGACAAAAAGGCCTCTGGGCCGGAGGGGGCGGCCGGTCGGGCGGCGGCATCTGCCTCTACTTGCGCTTTCAGGCGGGCGTCTTGGGCGGCTTTCTGACGGGACTGAATCCAGACAAACAGGGCGGTGCCACAAATCAGAACGGTGCCCACCAGCAGCGCCGCCGGGCCATCGCCGATAAACTCCCCCAGACTGAGAACGAGCCCGACGCTCAGCCAGACACAGCCGATGCCGATCAGGATCACAGCCATGGCCAGGGTCACGATCGTGCCCTGGGCTTCACGCAAGCGCAGCATGACCTGGTCAGCCAGCTGCTGGGGGATGCCAAACATACGGTCTGAACTTAGCGGCGGCTAAAGAGGACAGCACCGAGCAGGGCACCGACGCCGAGGGCCACCCCGAACGATGTGGCCGGATGCTCGCGGATCACCTTTTCAAAGGCTTGAAGGCTGCTGCTGGCCCCGGCCTTGATCGCTTCACCGGCTTCATCGAGGTTTACCGCCGCCGCATTGGCCTTATCGATGCCCATTTCGCCCATGGCCTTGGCGAGGCGCGCCACATCGGCGGACAGAGAATCGAAATCCGTTTTAAGGTCAGCGCGCAGGTTTTCGGTCGCGTCGCGGATGTGATCGGCGGCGGAGGAGTCGCTGGGGGAAGATTTGCTGCTCATCGGACGGGGCTCCCTAGTTGTTACCTATATTTGGGCACAGCCACAGGGGGGCTACAAGGGTTTCCTGAAAAAAACCCTTATGCTTTGATGCTCAAGCGAGCCGGGCGGCTCAGTCCGTGGCTTGGTCGCCAATCAGTTCCCAGTAGTCCTTGTCTGAAAGCTCTGACTTGGGGGTGTAGGGGCCCTTGGCGCGGTTCTGGGTGATCGCTTGCATCCCGCCGGGATTGGCCTTGCGCCAGGCGATCATCGCATCAGCGCCGGGGCGCGCACCGGGGC
>DAITMY010000003.1:15180-27361 GCA_036834925.1 Asticcacaulis sp. | reverse complement strand
CAGCCAAATGATCGGAATTCACAGCACGGTCATTCCAGACCTGAAGGCGTTTCGTGCCGTGACCGATAATAAGGCGGTCACCACCCTCAAAGGCCTATCGGTCGAGGCGGGGGGAGTCTTGACGCGGGGTGACTGGCCGTCAGCGGGCAATGCCTTGGATTTTACCGCCCAGCCGATCTACTTCTTTGCCCTGTGCGCGGTTGTGCTGCTGTTCTCTCTGGCCTATGCCTTCCGGGTCTTTGACGAGGTCTGATCACAGTGTCATCACAAGCGCCCGCCCCGACTGTCCGCCGGATTACGGTTCCCGAGGTCATGAGCCGCAAGGGCGGTGAGCCGCTGGTGTGTCTGACCGCCTATACCGCCCCTATGGCGGCGCTCTTGGATCCGCACTGCGAGATCCTGTTGGTTGGGGATTCGGTCGGCATGGTGGTGCACGGCCTGCCTAACACGGTCGGGGTCACGCTTGAGATGATGAGCTTGCATGGGCAAGCCGTCATGCGTGGGGCGCGTCAGGCGCTGGTGGTGATCGACATGCCGTTTGGCAGCTATGAGGCCGGACCCGAAACGGCCTTTGCCAATGCCGCGCGCTTGCTCAAGGAAACCGGGGCCCAGGCCGTGAAGGTCGAGAGCGGCCCCTGTGTCGCCGAGATCATTCGCTACCTGACCTTACGCGGCATACCGGTCATGGGGCACGTTGGCTTGCGGCCCCAGGCGGTCAATGTCGACGGGGCGTTCAAGGCCAAGGGCCGCACCGAAGCTGAACGTGAGCGGGTGTTGGCGGAAGCGCGCGATTCCGCTGAGGCCGGGGCCTTTGCCATCGTCGTTGAGGGCGTGGCCGAATCGCTGGCGCGCGAGATCACGGAGGCTGTGTCGGTGCCCACCATCGGGATCGGTGCGTCGGCGGCCTGTGACGGCCAGATCTTAGTTACGGACGATATGCTGGGCCTGTTTGACTGGACGCCCAAGTTTGTCCGCCGCTACGGCGACCTGCGGTCCGTGATTGCTCAAGCGGTCGCGGGCTATGCGGCTGACGTCAAAAGTCGCGCTTTTCCCGCCACCGCCGAAACTTATTTCACGAAACAAACTTAATTAGGCCCAGTTTCCGGTGTGGACTGCGTTGCGGGTGCCGCACAAGAACGCTAGGTTCGCGGCAATTCGTGAACCTAACCAACAGCCCAATTCCAAACTTGTGGCGGAGTGACGCGTCCGTGGTCGACATTTTCGAAGAAGTAGAAGAAGAGCTGCGGGCCGACCGCTGGACCGATATCGTGCGCAAGGCCTTGCCTTGGGTTGGAGCCGTCGCGGCGGTCGCGGTGATCGGCGTGGGTGGGGTTTGGGGCTGGCAGTCTTGGCAAACGAGCAAGACTAATGCCGCCTCTGAAGCGTTTGCCGAGGGCACTAAGGCGCTGGAAAGCGGCGACAAGGCCAAGGCTATGGCGCATTTCAAGACCGCCAGCGAAGCCGGGGCTCCGGCCTATCGCGCTCTAGCGCTGATGGAACTGGCTGCCGCCAAGATCGCCGATAAACAGAATGCTGAAGCCGCCAAGCTGTTTGATGAAGCCGCAAAAGCCAGCAAGGCACCGTTGATTTCTGACGCTGCGGCGCTGAAATCGGCCTTTGCTCTGATGGACACGGCTCCCTATGCCGACATGGAAAAGCGCCTGACGCCCCTGACCGAAGAGGGGCGGCCCTATCGGATGCTGGCCCGCGAAGCCTTGGCCATGGCTAAGATCCAAGCCGGTAAACTCAAAGAGGCCCGCGCGGATTTTTCGATTATCGCCACTTCTCTGGACTCCCCTGAGGGCCTAAAGGCCCGCGCTCAGGCGGGTATGCTCGCGATCGACTCCGGCGCGGCAGCCCAAGCCGCTGGTCTGGCCAAAGCTGCTGCCGCACTCCCTGAACGTCCCGCCGCTCCGCAGGGGATTGACCCCGCGATGCTTCAGCAAATGCTCAACGGAGCCCAACAATGATCAAGCCGTTTGTGATCAAAACTGCGCGCCCGCACCGTCTGATGGTGGTCAGCCTATTGGCCCTGAGTGTTGGCCTGAGCGGCTGTGCAGGTGGCCTGTTCAACTTCAACAAGGACAAGGAAAAAGCTGTCGCCAGCCAAGGCGAGCGCATATCCATCATCCAGTTCGATCAAAAGTTGGAAACCTCCGAAGCCCTCAAGGATTTGGAATTTTTCTTGCCAGAAGCCCAAACGGTAAGCAGCTGGTTGTTGCCGGGTGGCAATGCCGAGCAGTCGATTGAGCACGTTAAAGCCGCTGAAGCTTTCCGGATTGCTTGGAAAACCAAGATCGGTGAGGGTTCGGGCCGCAAGACCCAAGTCACGGCCCCCCCTGTGGCGGCTGACGGCAGGATCTTCACGCTCGATGGCGAAGCGCGTGTGCGCGCCACCGATGCGCTGAGCGGTAAGCAGCTTTGGGTCGTTGATCTCAATCCGAAAGCCAAACACGACAAGAACGCCCTCGGCGGCGGACTGGCCGTGGCCAATGGTAAGCTATTCGTGGGTTCAGGCTTCCGTTTTGTAGCGGCACTCGATGTTGCGTCTGGCACGGTTCTGTGGCGCAAGCCGACCAATGCTCCGGTCCATGCCGCGCCGACGGCAGATGACCAGCGCGTTTTTGCCACCGATGTGGACAACCAGATTGTCGCGTATGACCAGAACACCGGCGAAATGGCTTGGAACTACCAAGCCATTATCGAGCCTGCGCGCATCCTTAAGGCCTCAACGCCAGCGATCTCGGGTGACCTTATCATAGCCCCGTTCTCAAGCGGTGAGCTGGTTGGGATCCGCCGGGCAAATGGCACTCCGGTTTGGTCGGACGCTCTGTCCCGTACGAGCCGGACCAATGCCTTGTCTGAGATCCGGGATATTGCCGGTCGCCCGGTCGCGTTCCGCGGCGATGTGTACGCTGCGAGCCACTCAGGGGTCTTTTCAGCCGTCGACTTACGCACGGGCAACCGTCGCTGGGAACTGCCGGTTGAAAGCGTCAATACGCCTTGGGTTGCTGGGGATGTGGTCTATATCACGTCGATCCAAGGCGAGCTGGTGGCAGTCAACCGCGACAATGGCCAAGTGTATTGGATCCGTAACCTCAATGAGGGCTATGGTAAGACCAAGGGCGGGATTGCGTTCGGCATTGGCGCCAAGCGCAAGGTCTATCCGGTCTGGACCGGGCCGATCCTCGCGTCTAATCGCCTGATTATGCTCAATTCGGATGGGGAAGCGGTAACGCTGGATCCGAAAAAAGGCACGATCCAGACGAAGCTCAATCTGGGCAGTGCGGCCTATATTGCGCCGATTGCTGTGGGGGATATGATCTACATCGTGACCAACGATGGCCATCTAGTCGCCATCAGATAGGCTTTAACGAGGCGTGACCCTTAAAATTGCGATCGTCGGCAGACCCAATGTCGGCAAATCCACCCTGTTCAACCGGCTTGCCGGCAAAAAGCTGGCCATCGTCGATGACCAGCCCGGTGTAACGCGCGACCGCCGTTACGCACGCGGTCGCTTGGGCGATCTGGACCTAGATCTGATCGACACGGCGGGCTTCGAGGACGTCTCGGACGAGTCCCTTGAAACCCGCATGCGCCACCAGACCGAATTGGCGCTCGAAGAGGCGGATCTGGCCTTGTTCGTGATGGATGCCCGCGAAGGCGTGGTTCCACTCGATGAGATCTTTGCCGAGCTGTTGCGCCATAAACAGACCCCAGTGGTCATGATTGCCAACAAGGCCGAAGGCGCCGCCGGACGGGCCGGGGCGCATGAAGCTCACCGTCTTGGCTTTGGCGAGCCGATCCATCTGTCTGCGGAACACGGCGAGGGCATCTCCGAGCTTTACGAGGCCGTCGAGGCGCATCGGAAGCTGATCGAAGGCGATGAGCTGATCGAAGACGATTTCGATGATGAGGATGACGAAACCAAGCCGATCCGCATTGCGATTATCGGTCGCCCCAATGCCGGTAAATCGACCCTGATCAACCGCTTGATCGGCGAGGACCGCTTGCTGACGGGGCCAGAAGCGGGGATTACCCGCGACTCGATCTCGGTGGATTGGCAATGGGACGGACGTCCGGTCCGCTTGGTCGATACGGCCGGTTTGCGCCGCAAGGCTCGGGTTCAAGAGCGTCTAGAAAAGCTTTCCACCGCGGATACCATTCGCGCCATTACCTTTGCCGAGGTGGTGGTGCTGATGATGGATCAGGCCAATGCCTTTGAGACCCAGGATCTCCAGATCGCGGATCTGGTGGAGCGTGAAGGCCGGGCTCTGATTTTTGCCCTGTCGAAATGGGATCTGGTCGAAGAACCCCAGGCACGTTTAGCCGAACTGTCTGAGGTTGCCGAGCGGATGTTGCCCCAGCTTCGCGGCGCGCCTTTGGTGGCCTTATCGTCCCACAGTGGGCGGGGGCTGGACCGGCTTATGCCAGCCATCACCAAGGTCTATAAAAACTGGTCGGCCAAGGTGAAGACCCGCGACCTCAACGATTGGCTGGCCCTGGCCGTCCAGCGGCACCCACCGCCAGCGGTCGATGGCAAGCGGATCAAGCCGAAATATATGGCCCAAATCAAGGCGCGTCCGCCGACGTTTGTGCTGTTTGCCTCGCGCGCCAGTCAGTTGCCCGATAGCTATCGCCGCTATCTGATCAACAGCATCCGCGAGAGCTTTGATCTGCCCGGGGTGCCGATCCGCGTGACGATCAAGTCGAACAGCAATCCCTATGCGATGAGCGAAACCGATGCGGGCACAGCACCGAGTGTGCTGAAGTCGCGTGCGGCCAAGGCCGCTAAGGACGGCAAGCCCAAGCCGACTCGCTCAGGTGCGCGCAAAAGCGCGGCGCCCACGGCTAAACCCGCTCACCCGGGCCGGGTCCGTCAAAAGCCGGTCAGTTCAGCCTCTGTGGTCAAGCCCAGAGGCAGCGGCAAGGTCGGGGTCCGAACGACACTCGGACGGCCGTCAACATCGAAAACGGGGGCGCGTCCCGGGGGCGCAAAAGGTCCAGGTAAGAGTGGACCCAAGCGGTAAGGGCAACAATGGCTTCCCGGAATTTAAACATTCTGGTCCACTTGGAGCCTATGTGGTTTCGAAATGATGCTCGGTTTCTGAGTGTTCATTTCGAACCCCTCGTGGGGCCAATCCTATCGGCCCTGACCCTTGGTCAGAACCATGTTAATCTGACGGTCTCTTCTAATTCTGCGCTTTGCGACGTTTCAAACTGTTTGGCTAAATTTATATTTTCCAGTGGTCACCAGCTCAAAACATTAGATTGGTGCCTTAAGGCGCTTTTAGAAAGCTATCAGTATTCAAAAAAGCAGTATTGTTTAGACATTTTTTCAAGAAAATATGATTTCGAGAGCGCGTATTTGCTTGATGCGTTCAATGAAACTCTGAAAAAATCTAGTCCAGATATTGTTGTAACGACGTCAAAAAATAGATATTTGGAATATTGCTGCGAACAACAAAATATACCCTTGATTTGTACGGAAATGGGGCCTCTGCCTAGGATTTCATACCCTGATTGTCGCCAGCTTTCCATTGGATCGCATTTATCTGCGAGTATTGTAGAGGATAGGGATGCCTCTTCAGATGATTATATTAAGAAAAAGATCCTTAAGAATCAGAATTTAGAGATTTCTAGACATTATAAAAATCAGAGAGTGTGTGATTTTATTAATTCAATTGGGAGAAGCAATGCTCTTGCTTTGTTGCCACTTCAACCCAGTGATTGGGTAACGTGGGATGGCGCTTTAAGCGACAGCTTTCAGCCGCCTGAAATCATTATTAAAGCTCTGAACGCAATGCGCTCTGAGCGTTTAATTGTCGTCTTTCATCCTGTTTCGAGTGGCTTAATCAATCAAAACATAATTGATACCCTTAAGAAGTCAGACGAAAGGCTGATCATTGCGCCGGATGATATTTCACAAGGCTGCTCTGAACTTTATGTCCCGCATGTTGATGAAATCGTCACGGTATCTTCGAATGTTGGATTTTTAGCCCCAATATATGAAAAGTCACTGACTCTGTTGGGGCAGTCATTTTTAAATGATTTTATCTGTGAAAATTATAAATTGAAAATGAATGATCATCAAATTAAACAAATTAACAATATTTATTATAATTACCATGTTGATCAGGCTCAATTCACTGATATTTTAAAGTTAAGAGATGTCATTTATGCTAGACTTTTAAATAAGGGGTACGCTGATGTTGCTGATAGGTTCCAAAAAATTGAACTTAGTACTCATTAAGTATTCAAGCGTAACTCCAATCTGATCGGGAAATGGATAGTATACAAGGGCGGCTCACGCTATGTGCGTTATTTTTTTGACCATTCGCGAGTGTCGACCTTTATGAGCGTTCCACTGGCTGGAACGTGCTAGGGCTGAGTTAATCATCAGTGATCGTCGTTTTCTTGCTTGGCGTGCAATAGGGTGATGTGCCAGCCCAGTTGTAATGTCCTTTAGGTTGTGATTATCAGTCTCTGGCTCGATAGTGCCGGAGATAAATATGTATATTGATGATCACTGTTTATCGGTCGAATTTTCTATCGCGGGTTTACAATTTGAGCCCAATAACATTGTCAACTTAAGCTCCGAAAGACAGGCGTTTCTTTATAAGATTTGCTCAAGTTCTGGGCCACTCATTTCTGATTTTGTTACGCACGAGCAAGATTTTACTTATTCTACCTTTGGGATACATGTGGGGCAGGATGATCGCCTGACTTTTATGGGGGGGAATGGGCGCCCCATTGTCGCAGAATGTATCGATTGCCGTGAGGGTAGTCCGACACTGCATCAACACCTTCGCTTCAGCTTTATGCCTCGTCCGGATCGCAAGCTGATTATCCCGCGCGGGGTTGCCCACACCTTTGATAATCTTGAATTCGTTGTCACCCGAGATGAGCCTGTGTGGCATTCAGACTGGAATAATCCTGACTGGAATGTTGACAATGATCTCGTGTCCATTCCGCGAAAGGCGCCACCTTCGCAATGGCCTGTCGTGCGTCCGAACCGCTTCCTACTGCCCGACGATGTGCATTGTCTGTTGTCACGCATGTCTCAGACCTTGCTTGAAAACCCGACAGCTTATCTGGCGCGGTACAAGGTGCGTGTGGCCAACCAAGACACCTATGTCGCTTTTGAACCAGAAACCTGGGCTGAAGATCGGGTGGCCCTGGAGACGCTGCTAAAGCCCTCCGGTCATGATGGCGTCACCTTCATCAAGTCGCGCTACGCCCTGACCGGGCCTCAGTCGTGGACACTGGTCCCCAGTACCGGGGCCTGTGTGGCCGATGTTCTGCTCTTATCCGCTACCGCGTCTCAGTTGGCTGAACCGGTCTTACATACCCGGACCCGCAAATATCTGACCCTCATGGGGCCGCAAAACGCGGACGTGACCCTTGAGACTGTGGACTGTCGACAGGGCCGAAATCCCGACCGCAAGCCAACGCTAACGACACTCAAGGTGGATCCGCGTCGGGTAATCGTGATCGACCCTGGGGTCTCTTATGCCTTCCGGACTTCTGTCGATATTCTGGTGAGATCTGAGCAAGACGTTTTCGTGGCTGCGGATGAGCCGCGTTCAGATCTGCGTCTGTTTAACGTCGACAGCCTGCGGCTGTCAGAATTCACCGATGCGAACGGCCTCAATACCCCTGAATTCCGTTGTCCGGATGCGCTTGTGTACCGCTTCGGCAAGGAAGACGTCGCGCGTTTTGAAAACGCGTATTCATCCTAACAGGAGATCATCATGATGCGTAAAGAAGACGCCATTAACTGGGCTAAAGAACTCGACATGTTGCTTGATACTGCAAAGACATCGAATGACAAGTTAGCAATTCAAGCCTTTCAAAAAGCAATCGGCCCCTATCTGGAAAGCCCTGAATTGCTCAGAACTTTGTTGGGTAAAATCCAACGTGACATTGAGAGTGTCGCGGTTCTCGTCAGTGAAAAAGACTTTGATTCTCAAGAGGCCTTGCAAAAGGCTCTTCCCGAGGGCGTCAAGGTTGTTAGCTCGCTCTAAGTCGCTGTAAAGCAAAGGGTGGAGCTTTGGGCTCCACCCTTAAAGCGGTGACTTACTACAGATCTTAGTGCGTATTGCTTGTCCCCACCCAGTCTCGATAATGAACCGTATGCATGGGCGGCTCGCGATCGGTGCGAACCATCTCCAGCACCATCGGGGCAATGGCCTCGGGTAATGACAGCAGTGACTTGTCTTCGCCGGGATAGGCTTCGTGGCGCATACGGGTTTTGGTCGGACCGGGATTAACCAGCGCGCCCCGGATAGGGGTGTGCTCAATCTCATCCAACCAGCACCGCACCATCGCCTCTAGCCCCGCTTTAGAGGCCGCATAGGGGCCCCAGAATGCCCGGGGGCTTGAGGCCACGCCACTCGTAAAGAACACCGCCCTTGCGGCATCCGACAAGCGTAGGACCGGTTCAACCGCACGGATCAGCCGATAGCTGGCCGTTAGATTGACGCTGATGATCTTGTTGAAGTCCTTGGGATCGGTGCAGGTCACGGGTGACAGGCTGCCCAGATGAGCCGCAGCATGCACCAGAATGTCCAACTTTCCGTATCGCTCATAAAGCACCGGCCCGAGCCGTTCCATGGCAGACCCATCAACCAGATCAAACGGGATTAGGGTCGCATGCTGGCCGGTCGCGGCAAAGATGGCATCGTCCAGCTCTTCCAGCCCGCTTTGGGTCCGGGCACAGGCCACGACCTGAGCCCCGGCCTTGGCCAAGGCGAGGGCGCACTGTTGGCCAATCCCGCGCGAGGCGCCAGTCACGAGGGCAATGCGGCCGTTCAACGACGGGGCAGGGGTGTCACGCATAAGACAGTCTCCGCGACCGGGGATTAGGAACTGGCCAGCAGGGAGATCTGGCCGCCGCTGCGACCTTCCATCTCGATGTCCTGGAGACGCGTGGGGTAATCGCCCGTGAAATAGTGGTCGGTAAATTGCGGTGCGACCGGATCGCGCCCTTTTTCGCCCATGGCCTGATAGAGCCCATCGACGGACAAGAAGCCGAGGCTGTCGCACTCGAGCATTTGGCGCATCTCCTCGAGGCTCTTGTTGGCCGCCAGCAGCCGATCGCGGTTCGGCATGTCGATGCCATAGTAGTCGGGCCACAGGATCGGCGGCGAGGCCGAGCGCAGGTGCACTTCCTTGGCCCCGGCCTCACGCACCATACGCACGATCTTGACCGAGGTGGTGCCGCGCACGATCGAGTCGTCGATGAGGATCACCCGCTTGCCTTCGAGCACAACCTTGTTGGGGCTGTGCTTCATACGCACGCCCAGCTCACGCACCCCTTGGGTCGGCTGGATAAAGGTGCGTCCGACATAGTGGTTGCGGATGATGCCCATTTCAAACGGGATGCCGCTTTGTTCGGCAAAGCCCAGAGCCGCCGGAACGCCGGAGTCCGGAACCGGCACGACGACATCCGCTTCGGCGTCTTGTTCGATGGCAAGGCGGCGGCCCATGGCCTTACGCACCTCATAGATCGAGCGTCCGTTGACGATGCTATCCGGGCGGGCAAAGTAGACGTACTCGAACAGGCAGGGGCGCGCGCGGCTGGCGTTGAACGGCTTCAGGCTTTGCAGGCCGTTGTCCGTGATCACCACCACTTCGCCGTGTTCGATATCCCGGATGAAGGTGGCTCCGATCATGTCGAGCGCACAGGTTTCCGACGCCAGTACATATTTGCCGTTCAGCTCGCCCAACACCAGCGGACGGATCCCTAAGGGATCGCGCGCGCCGATCATCTTTTTGGGCGTCAGGGCAATCAAGGCGTATCCGCCTTCGATCTGGTGCAGCGCATCGATGAACCGATCGACGATCTTTTCCTGACGCGACCGGGCGATCAGATGCAGGATCACTTCGGAGTCCGACGTCGACTGGAAGATCGCGCCCTCAGACACCAGCGCTGTGCGCAGGGTCATGAAGTTGGTGAGATTGCCGTTATGCGCCAGCGCAATGCCCCCCGTATCCAAATCGGCAAACATCGGCTGGACATTGCGCAGGAACGAGCCGCCTGCGGTCGAATAGCGCGTATGACCGATGGCCGCTTGACCCGGCAGCCGCACCACAAGGTCTGGTCCGGTAAAGGCATCGCCGACCAAGCCCATATGCCGCTCGGTGTGGAAGCGCTTGCCGTCACAGCTGGCGATCCCGCAAGCTTCCTGACCTCGGTGTTGCAGGGCGTGCATACCCAGAGTAACAATCGCGCTGGCGTCCTCGTGACCAAAGATCCCGAACACCCCGCATTCGAGGCGCGGACGATCGTCATCCGGATCGCGAGCGGGAGGGACCAGAAGGGACGGGGCGGCAGCGCGGATCATGGGCGTCCTTATGTGGCTTGGGTCCCCTTGCGGATGGACTGCTCCAGCGAGGGGGCAATCGTGTCCGCAAAATGGGCACCCTTGGGGGCGATAACCTGCACGGCCTTGGCCGACAGGGTACTGACAGGATAGATCATCGCGCCTTTAAACCACGCGGGCTGGCGGCTCGGCGGGGTGGTGGCGCTGAAGATCAGGTGGAACACGCCCAGCAGTACCAGGGCGCGGAACACACCAAAACTGAACCCGAAGAAGCGGTCGATCCCGCCTAGGGTCTTTTGGCTGTGCAGTTTCTGCGAGGCCCACTGGCCGAGCGTCCGCGTGCCGAAATACCCAAAGAAGAAGATCACCGCAAAAGCGAGCATGGCGCCGATCACCGGGGATTTGATCCCGTTACCGGCAATCGGGGCCGTGATGGGCAAAAGCCAGATTGCCAGCAGCACGGCAACAATAAACGACATTAATGTAACGATTTCCCGCAATCCCCCCCGCATCAGCCCCGTCAGGACTGAAATTGCCAGGATCACCAAAAAGATCAGGTCGTAGATGGTCATCGAAGTCCCCCTTCTGAGACGATGTCCGGTTATACCCAGTTATCTTGATCAAGGCGGCGGATGGCGTCATTCAGACGGGCCACGGTTGCCACCTTGAACGGGGCGGTGTCGGCAGCGGCCACGGGACCCAGCGCCTGGCTGAACCCGAGTTTGGCGGCTTCCTTCATCCGGGTCTCCATTCGGCTGACCGACCTGACCTCCCCGGACAGGCTGACTTCGCCGAACACAACACACCCCTGGGGCAAGGGTACGTCCAAGGCCGAGGAGGCCAAAGCGGCTGCTGCCGCAAGGTCCGCCGCCGGTTCTTGAATACGCAATCCGCCCGCTACGTTTAAGTAGACGTCCTTCTGTCCGAATCCAAGCCCGCATCGGGCTTCGAGCACCGCCAGCACCATCGCCAACCGCCCGGAGTCCCAGCCGACCACGGCCCGGCGCGGCGTGCCATAGGCCGAAGGGGCCACCAGCGCCTGAAATTCGACCAGCACGGGACGCGAGCCCTCGATCCCGGCAAACACCGCCGATCCAGCCGCGCGTTTGCTGTTGTCGCCCAAAAACAGGGCTGAGGGGTTCGGCACTTCGCGCAGGCCGCTGTCCCCCATTTCGAACACCCCGATTTCGTCCGTGGCCCCGAAACGGTTCTTGGTGGCCCGCAGGATCCGGAACGGATAGCCGCGTTCGCCTTCAAAGGACAGAACCGCATCGACCATATGCTCAACCACGCGCGGTCCGGCGATCTGGCCTTCCTTGGTGACATGACCGACGAGGATCAGGGAAATGCCCCGCGTCTTGGCCAGCCGCACCAGTTCCCCGGCACAGGCCCGGACTTGGCTGACGGACCCCGGGGCGGCTTCGACCGCATCGCTCCATAGGGTCTGGACCGAATCGATCACCACAAGGTCGAACGGCGTCTTTTTCAGCGCCTCAAGGATATAGCGCAGCGAGGTTTCTGCGGCGAGCTGAACGGGCGCAAGCGACACCCCCATGCGGGCGGCGCGGCCCCGCACCTGATCGACCGCTTCTTCGCCGGAGATGTAGGCAACCTTGGCCCCTTGCAGGGCGGCCTGCGCCGTCACTTGCAGCAGCAGGGTCGATTTGCCGACGCCCGGATCCCCGGCCAGCAACAGTGCCGAGCCCGGCACGATCCCGCCGCCGCACACCCGGTCGAATTCACTGATGCTGGTTTTCAGGCGGACGGGTTCGGCGCTCGCGCTTTCTAGGGTTTCGAACACCAAGCCCCGATGGCGGGCCGAGACCTTGGCCGGGGCAAGGGCCCCCGGATGG
>DAITMY010000003.1:0-15170 GCA_036834925.1 Asticcacaulis sp. | reverse complement strand
GACAATGCCCAGCGTGCGGGGCCTGGAATACGCTGGGCATTGTCCGGCCCATTTCGCCTGAACGGCGCCACAGGCCTGACAGGCAAAGACACTGCTGGGTTTGGCCATAGGCGGACTCCGCAACCGTCCGGCTGATTCTCTGGTCCGGAACGCGACACTGACTTGTCACAAATTTTATGCCGCGTCACTGGACCCGCCGCTGAGATGGTCTACATCAGGACGCGATCCGTATTTTCGCTATCCGCCCTTCAGGTCCTTCCATGTCAACTGTTGATCCCGCCACGCCGTCCGGTTCATCCTCTGCACTACTCGGCTTTGTTCCGGGTCTGCTAATCCGACCGGCTCAGACCTGGGACAAGATCCGTGCCGGCGTCGATCGGGGCCAGATCCGCCCGACAGGTTTGTTGGTCTCTTTTGTGCTGATCCTTGCGGCGGTGACGCCGCTCGCCAAGCTGGTGGGCAATCCCGCGACCTATTGGCCCCAGACGCTCGCGCCGTTTGGGTTGCTCGGGCACACAGGTTTGACCCAGCTCTTGCTGACCTTCGTCCAGTCGGTCGCAGGCTATTTTGTTGTGGCCTACACGCTTGACATGTTTGCCAAACGGTTCGGGGGTGCCCATGGGCGCGCGCAGGCGTTTGCCCTGTCGGCCTTTGCCGGGACCGCCTATTGGCTGGCCGGGATCTTTGAAGCGGTGCCGGGGCTGAACTGGCTGGGTCTTGTTGGTTTTTACAGCCTCTGGCTGCTCTACACCGGGGCCGGGCCGATGATGGGAATCCCGCGCGAGCAGGCCCCGAAATACCTGCTGGTCGTGCTGCTCGTCAGCTTACTGGTTCAGCTGCTGCTGACAGTGCTGGTCGCGGGGGTATTCAGCGCTGGGGGCGTGGTCGGTAATGCCGCCAATCTCGCCCATGATGTCGGCAAGGGGCTCTGATCAGGCGTCTTCGATCAGGCGGGGCAGGCGCGGCGACAACCGGGTCAACAGCTCATAGGCGAGGGTCCCACAGTCGTGGGCGACGTCGTCGAGCGGACGGTTTTCCCCGATTAGCTCAATCCAGTCCCCAGCCACGACGGGCGGGCGGGCGTTCGTGACATCGAGGCTGCAGAGGTCCATCGAGATCCGGCCCATAAAGGCAAAGCGATCTGTGCCGCGCGCGGCAAGGCCCTGCGCGCCCAGACTGCGGAACAGCCCATCGGCATAGCCGATCCCGAGGGTGGCCGACTGGTGCGGTTGATCGGCCCGGAAGGTCGCCCCATAGCCCACCGTATCCTGCGGCGGAATCTCGCGCACCTGAAGCACTCGGGCTTCGAGATGCACGACGGGTTTGAGCTCCGGATGCGGTACTTCAAACGGCCCGCCGCCGTAAAGCGCAATGCCCGGCCGCACCAGATCCTGATGATAGTCCGCACCCAGGAAACAGCCCCCAGAATTGGCGAGGCTAAACCGGGCCTCGGGGAACAGTGGCTTAAGCGCCTCAAACCGGACCTGTTGCAGGGCGTTGAGCGGATGTTCCGGCTCGGAGGCACAGGCCAAATGGCTCATGACCCAGGCCACGGGTTGGCCCTCCAGCAGGGCCGGGATCGCCTTGGCTTGTTTGTAATCGAGGCCCAGCCGGTTCATGCCGGTGTCGATATGCAGGCTGAGGGGTAGGCCCGCGGTACGGGCATGAGGCAGGAAGGCGCGGATCTGTTCCGGGCTGCTGAGCACGGGCGTCAGCCGCGCCTTGACCAACGGCGTACCGTCCCGCTCGCTGCATCCATCCAGCACAAAGATCTCACACGGACCTTTTGTCTCATCCGGATCCAGGTCCATCAGCAGGGCCCGCAGCTTGATCCCTTCGAACAGGCGCGCCACGAAAAAAGCCCGCACCCCTTCGGCCCATAGTGCAGGGACAATCGTGCCGACTCCAAGACCATAGGCGTCCGCTTTCACCACCGCGCCGACCTTTGCCGGTGCGACCTGCTCGCGCAGGACAGTCAGATTGTGACGCAAGGCCGCCAGATCGAGGCGGATACGGGCAGGGGCAGACGGCATGGTCATCTTTCTGAACGCGGATCAGGCGGGGTACCAGAGACGGCGGTCTGGTCAAGGGCCGACACGCGTTAGTCGTAGTTGTAGCGGCCTTCCTGCGCCAGATTGCCAAAGCGGGTCAGGTTTTCATCGAACGCCAGCTTGACGATGCCAATCGGACCGTGACGCTGTTTGCCGATCACGACTTCGGCGGTGCCCCGGATCTTGTCCATTTCTTCCTGCCAGGTCAGGTGTTCGGGCGTGCCTTCCTTGGGTTCGGCCCGGCCGAGATAATAGCTTTCGCGGTACACGAACATCACGATATCGGCGTCCTGTTCGATCGAACCGGATTCGCGCAGATCCGACAGCTGCGGCCGTTTGTCTTCGCGGTTTTCCACCTGACGCGACAGCTGGGACAGGGCAATCACTGGAACATTCAGCTCCTTGGCCAGAGCCTTCATCCCCTGGGTGATCATCGAGACTTCCTGCACCCGGTTATTGGCATTGCTGTCGCCGGTGGTGACGAGCTGAAGATAGTCCACCACGATCAGATCAAGACCGACCGAGCGCTTCAGGCGTCGGGCGCGGGCCACGAGCTTCGCCAGAGCCAGGCCCCCGGTGTCGTCGATATAGAGCGGGCTTTCGTTGATTTCGAGCGCCGCATCCCGCACCCGGGCAAACTCTGAGGCGTCGATTTCCCCTTTACGCAGCCGGTCCGAGGACACCCCCGAGGCATCGGCGAGAATCCGCATCGCCAGCTGTTCGCCGGACATTTCCAGCGAATAGAAGGCCACGACACCGCCGCGAACGGTCTTGCGCCCGCCGTCGGGGGTCGGCTCCCACGCATAGTGGCGCGCGACATTGAAGGCGATGTTGGTCGCAAGGGCCGTCTTACCCATCGACGGACGTCCGGCGAGGATGATCAGGTCTGACGGGTGCAAGCCCCCCATCTGCTTATCAAGCGCGTCGAGACGGGTTGAAAGGCCCGACAGGCCACCATCGCGCTGGAACGCCTCTTCGGCCATTTCGAGCGCCCCGGCCACGGCCTCCCCAAAGCTGGTAAAGCCTGTCGCAGAGGTGCCTTTTTCCGCGAGGCTGAACAGCTGGGCTTCGGCCTGTTCGATCATGTCGCGGGCGCTGCCCTTGGCCCCGAACACAGCGGCATTGGCAATATCGCCGCCAAGGCGGATCAGCTCACGGCGTAGCGCCAGATCATAGATCACCCGGGCATAGTCGGCGGCATTGGCGGCGGGCGGGGCCCGGTCCACAAGGTCAGCCAGATAGCGCAGGCCGCCCAGGGCTTCGAACCCCGGATCGGACTTGAAATGGTCCATCAGCACGATCGGTTCGGCCAGCATCCCTTTGCGGATGTGGTCTTCGATCAGGCTGTAAAGCCGCTGGTGAAAGGGCTCATAGAAATGGCGCGATCCAAGCTGATCGCCCAGCCGCTCATAGGCCCCGTTGTCGAACAACAGCGCGCCCAGCAACGCTTGTTCCGCCTCAAGATTATGCGGAAGACTCGCGGGCGCGGGTTGGGCAACGCCGGGGGCGTGGGGACTGAAATCGACCGGCGGGGCATAGTCGGGCACCCCGAAAGGGGGCGCAGAATCAGCAGGGGGCGCGGAGAGCGTATCGGGATAATCAGCCATAAGGGTGACGCTAGCGGAGGGGCGCGCTGCCCGCACCCGATGCTTTCAAGGACTCACAGATCCGCTGTCCACAGCCTGTGAACTGTGGGGGTAAGTCAAAAAAATCCCCCCGGATTGCGCCGGGGGGAAGTGGGGGAGGAAGAGTAAAACGTGGGTCGCCACTGCTTACCCGCTATGCGGCTTGCCCGTTGTGCCGCTTACCAGTTGTGTGACAGGCGCACATAAAGCTGACGTCCGTTAAAGCCGAACGGCGAGTAACGGGTAAAGCCGAGCGTGCCCGTGGTGTTGAGTGCCGCCGGGGTCCGGTCCGGATAGACGTCGAACAGGTTGCTGGCCCCGAGCGTCAGGCTGGTGCCCTGACCAAAGGCATAACGGCCTTCGAGATCGACCAGGGTCTTGTTGCCGGTCGAAATGTCGTTGGCGGCGGTGCTGCCCGGCTCGATGGCCTTGCCATAGTTGACGGCCTTCAGGGTTGCGCCAAAGCCACCGAGGCTCCAGTCCACTGTAGCCGTGGCGCGCGACTTGGGCGTGCCATCGGTGATGATGGTCTGGGCCACCCGGGCAAACAGATCCGGGGCCGGGGTCAGGGCCGACAGGCGCGCCGTACGCGGCAGGCGGGTGATCTCGGTTTCGGCAACACTGGCGGCCAGGCTGGTGTCAAACTTGCCGAACGTGCCGGTATCAAAGCGATAGCGGGCTACCAGATCCGCGCCCTTGGTTTCAGTATCCACGCCATTGATAAAGAACCGCGCGCGGGTCACGCCAAACGGGGCGAGGATGGCATC
The DNA here is from genome assembly GCA_036834925.1 of Asticcacaulis sp. Taxonomy (GTDB): domain Bacteria; phylum Pseudomonadota; class Alphaproteobacteria; order Caulobacterales; family Caulobacteraceae; genus Asticcacaulis. The sequence goes on along the minus strand of DAITMY010000003.1, from coordinate 10,727 downwards.
AATGTCCGCCCGACCACCGAGGTTTTCCGACAGCGCGATCCGGTCATCAATGTTGATCTGATAGGCATCGAGAGTCAGCTCGAACGGCCCGTTGCGATAGACGGCCCCGATCGCCGTGTTCAGCGAGGTTTCGGCATCGAGCGGCTGGGCCCCGAGGGCACGGGCAATGGCGCTGGTGGCCGGGAAGGTCCCAGTTTCAAACGGTACGCCACTGATGAAGTTGGTCGAGGTTGCGGTATAGAACTGCTGGGCGAGCGACGGGGCGCGGAACCCGCTGGCAACCGACCCGCGCAGAGCAAACTGCGGGGTAAAGTCATAGCGCGCCGCCAGCTTGCCGCTGACGTTGTTGCCAAAGTCTGAGTACTCTTCGGCGCGAACCGCCACAGACGCGGTCAGGTTTTCGATGACTTCGGCTTCTAGATCGACATAGAGGCCAAAGTTGCGTCGGCTCTGGTTAACAGCGTTGGAGGGTTGCAGCCCCGGAAAGCCCTGGGCTCCCGGCGTTGCGCCGGTGATCGGGCCGCGATCCCACGACTTGGGTTCACCGGCCTTGATGCGATAGCTCTCCTGGCGGGCTTCCGCTCCAAAAGCGACGTTCAGCGGCCCGGCAAAGGCGGCGATGTCAAACTGACGGCTGAAATCGGCGCTCAGGCTGACCTGATCGTAGATGAAAGCTCCGGCTTCGAACGAACGCGGCGACGCCGTGCCATAGGTCGGGTTGACGCTGTTGCGGACCCCAAGCTCGATTGCGTTGCGACCATAGACCACCGACAGGTCGGTCGCCCAGCCGCCCAGCGCGCCGCGCGTTCCGCCTGCAACCGTATAGTCTTCGCTGTCGACTGTGATCAGCGGCAGGAAGCCGTTGGGATAGATCGCCGGCACATTGTTGCTGTTGGAGGCGATGCGGAAAAAGGCGGCGCTTTCGCTTTCACGCTTCTGCCCACCGGCCCAGCCATAGGCCGTCCAGCCATTGGCCAGCGGCAGGCCGGCATTGACATAAAGGCTCACGTCCTCAGCCTTGGGATCGCCATAGCGCGAGGTAACTACCGACGGCGTCACACGCGGATCACGGTCGCCCCGGCTGGTCGCGCCCCGGTCCCGATAGTCGCCCGAGAGCGTGACAAACCCGTCTTCGCCCAACGGCAGACCGACCCAGCCCGACAGGGTATAGGTGGTGCCATCAACCTCGTCGCGGTTGCCGCGCGCCGTCTTGATGTCGGTGTCATAGTAGCTGTAGCCCGCCGTCACATTACCGCCCTTGCGCGCTTCGCGCAGGCGCAGGTTCACCACTCCGGCAATGGCGTCCGAGCCGTACTGAGCCGAGGCCCCATCACGCAAGATTTCCACACGCTCCAGAGCTGCCGTCGGGATCGCGTTCAGATCCACCGCCTGAGAGCCGCGCCCGACCGAGCCATTGACGTTGATCAGCGCCGAGGCATGGCGGCGGGTGCCGTTGACCAGCACGAGGGTCTGATCCGGCGATAGACCACGCAGGGTGGCCGGACGCACACTGTCCGTGCCATCCGTCGCCGACGGGCGCGGGAAGGTGATCGACGGGGCAAGCGTCGACAGGCTCTGGGCCAGTTCCGTTGTGGCCTGACGTTGCAGCGCGCTGCTGGTCAGCACATCGACCGGAGCCAGGGTATCCAGCCGCGAGCGACCGATCACGCGCGTGCCGGTGACAACGACTTCCTGAACAGCCTCAGCCGTCGGGGTGTCGGTTTGCGGTGTTGTTTGCGCGAAAACGACCGGGGCTTGGCTTAGCAAGGCTAAGGCAGACGCCGCGCTCAAAAGAGTCCGTGTGGAAACAAACTTAGACATGGGTATCCCCTTGGTGTGTCCGGTTTGCCGCGTCATGGGGGAGGGCGCAGGCTTAGACCGGAGCGGTGCTTCGATGAGGGGAATCTGAGGGCTGGGCCGTCAAAATGCCAGTAGCCCGGTTATCGACATTAATTGATCTTGTTGGATAGTTTTTCTAAATTGCTTTTAGGGAAAGCGTTTTGGATCGCTCAAAGCGGTCCGCATGCGTCGGATTATCGATAATCCCTTGACGGATCTTGCCCCGGCGTCGGCTTTGGCCTAACCCTGCCGCTCAACAGGCCCTCTGAGGCTTTTTCAAGGTGCGTAGGGAGGCGAGTATGAGCCTTGCGATGGTGTTTCCCGGACAGGGGAGTCAAGCTGTAGGGATGGGCGCGGAACTGGCCGCCGCCTTTCTGGTGGCCCGTGAAGTGTTTCAGGAAATCGATGATGCCCTGAACGATCACCTGTTTCGCCTGATGCAGGAAGGGCCGGAAGCGGACCTGACTCTGACCCAGAATGCCCAACCGGCGCTGATGGCCGTGTCCGTGGCCACCGCCCGGGTGCTGGAACGCGAATTTGGCGTGACCCTGGCCAAGGCCGCCTTTGCGGCGGGCCATTCGCTCGGTGAATATTCAGCCTTGTGTGCCGCTGGGGCCTTGTCCATCGCCGATACCGCCCGACTGCTGCGTTTGCGCGGTCAAGCGATGCAGCGGGCTGTGCCCGTCGGCGAAGGCGCTATGGCGTCATTGATTGGTCCCAAGACGGATCTGGCCTTGGCCGAGGCCGCCGCGACCGCCGGGGCTGAGCTCGGCGTGTGCGTGGTCGCCAATGACAACAACGCGGGCAATATCGTGATTTCAGGGGCCAAGGCCGCTGTGGACCGCGCCATTGAAAAGGCGAAGGAACTCGGGGCCCGGGCCATTCCGCTGAATGTGTCTGCCCCGTTCCATTGCCCCTTGATGCAGCCCGCAGCCGACGAAATGGCCGCGGCCTTGGCTGGGACAGCTTTCAGCGCACCGGTGGCCCCGATTGTCGCCAATGTCACGGCGTCGCCCGTCCATGATCCGGAACAGATCCGCCGCCTGCTGGTCGAGCAGGTGACGGGCCGGGTGCGCTGGCGCGAAAGCATCGCCTGGCTGGCGGCTGACGGTGGTGTGACCCGTTTTGTCGAAGTCGGCACCGGCAAAGTCTTGACCGGGATGATCAAGCGCATTGCCCCGGATGCCGAGGCTCTGGCCCTGAATTCTCCGGCAGAGCTTGAAGCCTTCGCCAAGTCGCTTTAAGGCGGCGGTGTAATTAAACGGACAATTGTCCGATCCGTCCGAATCGAACAAGGAGACGGCATGTTTGACCTGACCCAGAAGACCGCCCTCGTGACCGGGGCAACCGGTGGCCTTGGCGCCGAAATCGCCCGGGCGTTCCACGCCCAGGGGGCGACGGTTGTCCTGTCCGGGACCCGCGAAGCTGTGCTGAAGGAACTGGCGGATAGCTTGGGCGAGCGCGCCTTTATAGCGCCGTGCAATCTGTCGGACGCTGCGGCGGTTGATGGGCTGATGGCCCAGGCCGAGGCTGTGGCGGGATCGCCGGTGGATATCCTTGTCTCGAACGCCGGCCTGACCCGCGATGGCTTGCTGATGCGCATGAAGGACGAGGACTGGGAGACGGTGCTCAAGGTCAATCTTGAAGCCTATTTCCGCCTCGCCCGTTCGGCCATGAAGGGCATGATGAAGCGCCGCTATGGCCGCATCATCGGGATCGCTTCTGTGGTCGGCGTGACCGGCAATCCGGGGCAGTCGAACTATGCGGCGTCCAAGGCCGGGATGATCGGCTTCTCTAAGGCCTTGGCCCAAGAAGTCGCCAGCCGTAACATCACCGTCAACTGCATCGCGCCGGGCTTTATCGCCAGCCCGATGACGGACGCCCTCAACGAGGCGCAGCGCGAGGCTATCCTGACCAAGATCCCGGCGGGGCGTCTGGGCGAAGGCCAAGATATTGCCGCCGCCGCTGTTTATCTCGCCAGCGATGCCGCAAACTACGTCACGGGCCAGACCCTGCACGTGAATGGCGGCATGGCGATGCTTTAACCCGGGGACTGGCCGCTTTTTCCGCAGGAAAAGGTGTGCTAGGCCTCTTCCGAACACGCACGCGCTTGGGTTTTCCGATGAAAATCTTTGACGGCGTGGCACCCAAAGCTTGGGACACACCTGGGCTGTTTAACTCTGAAGGGCTTAACTTATGTCCGATATTCTTGAACGCGTTCGTAAGATCGTCATTGACCACCTGGATGCCGATCCGGACAAGGTCACCGAAAAGGCCAGCTTCACGGACGATCTGGGCGCTGACAGCCTGGACAACGTAGAACTGGTGATGGCCTTCGAAGAAGAGTTCGACGTCGAAATCCCGGATGATGCCGCCGAGCACATCCAGACGGTTGGCGATGCTGTGAACTTCATCAAAGAAAAGCTCAACGCCTAAGTCTTTCAGATCCGGCACAGTTTCCGACTGTGCCGGTTTCTCTGTGGTGTCGAGGGAGAGTTGTGCCTATGGAGCGTCGCGTCGTTGTTACGGGCGTTGGCCTGATCACGCCTTTGGGAGCGGGTCGGGAAATCACGTGGAAACGCTTGCTGGACGGTCAGTCCGGTGCCGGGCGGATAACAGCTTTTGATGCGACCGAGTTCGGCTGTCAGGTCGCTTGCGAAATTCCGTCTGTGGATGGTCGCGGCGGCGGAAGCCCGGACTACGAAGGTGTCTTTGATCCGGATAAGGTGCTTCCGCCCAAGGATCGCCGCAAGATCGACGACTTTATCCTCTATGCGATTGCGGCGGCTGACGAAGCCATCGCGGACTCCCGCTGGAGCCCTGAGACCGAAGACCAGAAGTGCCGGACGGGCGTTCTGATCGGGTCCGGCATCGGCGGACTGGGAATTATTGCCGACACGGCACTGGAAATGAAAGAAAAGGGCCCCCGCCGGGTTAGCCCCTTTTTCATTGCCTCATCGCTGATCAATCTGGCCTCGGGTCAAGTCTCGATCCGTCACGGCTTCAAGGGCCCGAACCATGCCGTGGTGACGGCCTGCGCCACCGGAGCGCACGCCATCGGCGACGCAGCGCGCCTGATCAAATACGGCGATGCCGATGTGATGATCGCGGGCGGAGCGGAATCGGCGATTGTGCCGATTGGGATCGCGGGCTTTGTCGCCTGCCGTGCCTTGTGTACCGCTTTCAATGACACGCCGGAAAAAGCCTCACGCCCCTATGATACGGACCGAGCCGGGTTTGTCATGGGCGAGGGCGCCGGGGTTCTGGTTCTCGAAGAATACGAACACGCCAAGGCGCGTGGCGCGACCATCTATGCCGAAGTGTGTGGCTATGGCCTTTCGGGCGATGCCTATCATATCACTGCCCCGTCCGAAGATGGGGATGGCGGCTACCGCGCTATGGTGGCGGCCGTGAAACACGCTGGGATCCGCCCGGACCAGATTGACTACATCAATGCCCATGGTACCTCGACCATGGCCGATGGTATTGAGCTCGGGGCCATTGAGCGCCTGCTGGGCGATGCCGCCAGCAAGGGTACGGTCTCTTCGACCAAATCGGCGATTGGCCACCTGCTGGGGGCCGCTGGGGCGGTCGAAGCGGCCTTTGGTGTGCTGGCGATCCGTGACCAGATCGCGCCGCCGACCATCAACCTCGACAATCCGGCCTTTGAGACGCCGATTGACCTTGTGCCGCACAAGGCCAAGCCAATGACCATCAACTATGTCCTGTCCAACAGCTTTGGCTTCGGCGGGACCAATGCCGCGCTGATCCTCGGCAAGGTCGACTGATGGGCCGGGCGAAACGCCCCGCAAAGCGCGCACAGGGGCGTGGCCTGATGGCTCCGGCTCTTGGCATGGTTGCCGGTGTCGCCCTTCTGGGCCTCGCAGGGGGGGTATGGGTCCTGTCCGGCGTCTATGGTCCAGGCCCGCGCGCCAAATTGGGGGATCAGACCGAAATCACCCTCAAGCGCGGTCAGGGTGTGATCGCTCTGACTAAGACGCTGAAAGAGCAGGGTCTGATCCGCGATACCCTGACGTTCCGTCTTGCCGCCCGCCTCAAGGGCGAAGACAAGCCCCTGATGGCGGGGGACTATGCCATTCCCTCTGGGGCGTCTGCGATGCAGATCCTAGATCGCCTGCACAAGGGTGACGTGATCCTGCGCGTGGTCACTGTCCCCGAAGGCAAGACTTCGGCCATGGTTGTGCGGATCTTGATGGCCGAGCCTTTGTTGACCGGCAAGGTCAAGACGCCCGAAGAAGGCGTGATCCTTCCCGACACCTATGCCTTTGACCGAGGCGAAAGCCGCCAAGCGGTGCTGGATCGGATGATCGCGGCGCAAAACGCTTTGATGCAGGATCTTTGGCCTAAACGCGATCACACCATCCCAATCAAAACCCCGAAAGAGGCGATCATCCTCGCTTCGGTGGTGGAAAAAGAAACCGGACTCGCCCATGAGCGACCCCAGGTGGCGGCGGTGTTTGTCAACCGGCTGCGCTTAGGGATGCGCCTGCAATCGGATCCAACCGTGGTCTATGGCGTCTCCAAGGGCGAGCCTTTGGGGCGAGGTCTTCGCCAGTCTGAGCTGACGACCTCAACCCCTTGGAATACCTATACGGTCAACGGTCTGCCCCAGACGGCGATTGCCAACCCGGGCCGGGCCGCTATCGAGGCGGTGCTCAATCCGCCCAAGAGCAACGACCTCTTTTTTGTTGCCGATGGGACCGGGGGGCATGCTTTCGCGGTTACCTATGAAGAGCATAAGCAAAATGTCGCCCGCTGGCGCGTCATTGAAGCCAAGGCGGCACAATCGGCAGCTAAGGCGAACGGGAACTAAGCGTTTCGCCCGGCTTTCTACAGGACTGAAACATGGCTCTTTCCGGAATGACCGGCTTTGCCCGGATCGATGGTGCCCATGGCGCTTGGCGCTGGACCCTTGAAGCCCGTTCGGTCAATGGCCGCTCGTTGGAGGCCCGGTTTCGTGGTCCTCAAGGGTTTGATGCCCTCGAACGCATCGCGCGCGACGCGGCTCAGGCCCGGTTCCAGCGCGGACAGATCCAGATCAGCCTGACGGCCAAACAGGATACACCCGGCAAGGCGATCTCGATCAATCAGGCTCTTCTTGATCAGTATCTTGACCTGTGCACAAACTGGATCGCCTCCGGTCAGGCCGATAAGCCCCGCGCCGACGGCTTGCTGGCCCTTCGCGGTGTGCTCGATCAGGCGGACGAGCAAGACGATCCTGACCAGCGTGCGGCGGTCGAGGCGGCCATGGCCCGGGATCTGTCGGCTGTGCTCGACGCCCTCAAGGCTGCCCGTCAGGCCGAGGGGCAGGGACTGTTGCCCGTTCTGACTCAGCATATGGACGCCATTGCCGCCCGGATTGAGGCGGCGGAAGCCGAAGCTACAGCCCAGACCGATGCCATTCGTGAACGCTTCACCCGCCGCTTGAACGAGCTTTTGCCGGAGACGCCGGATCTGTCCGAACGTATCCTTCAGGAAGCCTCCGTTCTGGCGGTCAAGGCGGACGTGCGCGAGGAACTGGACCGGCTTCACCACCATGTCGCCTCCGCCCGCAGCCTAATGGCCGAAAGCGCTTCACAGGGGCGGCGTCTGGACTTTCTGGCTCAGGAGTTTATGCGTGAGGCGAACACTCTGTGTTCCAAATCCGCGACCACAGCCCTCACTCAGATTGGTCTTGATCTGAAGGCGCTGGTCGAGCAATGGCGTGAGCAGATCCAGAATGTCGAATAATCCCCGGGCCCGTCGTGGGCTGATGCTGATCGTTTCCAGTCCTTCGGGCGCAGGTAAAACCTCGCTCTGTCGACGGTTGCTGGCGGATCACGCGGATCTGGAACTGTCTGTGTCCGTGACCACCCGCGAGCCTCGGCCCGGTGAAAAGGATGGCCGCGAGTACCATTTCATCGACAACGCGGAAATGGACCGTCTGGTGGCGGATGATGCCTTGCTCGAATGGGCGAGTGTGCACAACAACCGCTATGGCTCGCCGCGCGGTCCGGTCGAGGCCATGCTCCAGCGCGGTCACGATGTCTTGTTCGATATCGACTGGCAGGGCTCACAACGGATTTCGATCAAGGCCCCGTCGGATGTGGTGCGCGTGTTTGTGCTGCCGCCGTCCATGCAGGAGCTGCGCCGTCGGCTTGAAGCGCGTGCTCAGGACAGCGCCGAGGTGATCGCCCTGCGTCTTGACCGCGCCAAGGGTGAGATCGCTCACTGGGCCGAGTATGACTATGTCATCCTCAATGATGACTTTGACCGCAGCTATGCCGAGCTGGTGCATATCTATCATGCCGAGCGTATGCGCCGCTCGCGCGGGGAATGGATCGCGCCGTTTATCGATACACTGCTGGCTCAGGAGCCCTGATCGGTGGATCCGATGCCACGCTGGGCATCGATCTGATCGAGCCTGGCCTGGGTCAGCCGCAGGAACCCAGCCACATCCACCTCTTCAGCGCGGGCGGTCGGGATAATCCCGGCGGCCTCGCACAGCGCTTCGCCGCCAACGCCTTTGAGCGATGCCCTCAGCATCTTGCGCCGTTGACCGAACGCCGCCGCCGTCAGGTTTTCCAAGGTGCGGATCTGGCGGTCGCTGAGCCGGTCTGGCAGCGGGGTCAGATGGACCACGGCGCTGGCCACCTTGGGCGGCGGAGTAAAAGCGCGCGCGGGCAACTCCAGCACCATCCGGGCCTGACACAAGGCCTGAGAGATCACCGCCAGGCGGCCATAGTCGTCGTCCCCGACCGTGGCCACGATCCGGCGGGCCACCTCTAGCTGGAACATCAGCGTCAGAGCTTGGAACCGCCAGGGGCCCGTCAGCCATTTGATCAGCAAGGGCGTTCCCACATTATAGGGCAGATTTGAGACTAGGTGCCCTGTCTGGCCGGGGGTATGGGCCTCCAGCAGCGCCACTTCGTCCACGCGTGTGGCATCGGCCTCAAGAACCGTAAACCGACCCGGACAGACCTCGGCCAGTTCGCTCAGGAGCGGGATAAACCGCGCATCCTTTTCGACGGCAATCACATGCCCCGCATCGCTTTCCAGCAAGGCGCGGGTCAGGCCGCCGGGACCGGGCCCCACCTCGATCACGGTGCGCCCGTCGAACGGCCCTGCGAGCCGCACAATCTTACGGGTAATGTTGAGATCAAGCAAAAAGTGCTGGCCAAAGCTCTTCTTGGCCAGGAGGCCATGGGCTTCGAGGGTTTCACGCAGAGAGGAAAGCTCAGCTAGGGCAACAGCCGGTGCGGCGGGATCAGACGAGGTCATTCAGGAGCTATAGCGGCCCGGCGATGCCCTGACAAATCCGCTGCAGCCCGAAGCGCCGCAATCAGACTGTCGGGGCGGGCGATCCCCTGACCGGCAATGTCAAAGCCGGTACCGTGATCGGGGGATGTGCGCACGATGGGCAGCCCAAGGGTGACATTCACCCCACCCCAGAAATCGAGCGTCTTGACCGGAATCAAGGCCTGATCGTGATAGAGGCCGATCACGGCATCATAGCGCTGGCGTGCCTCGTCGTGGAACAGAGTGTCGGCGGGCTTGGGATCGCTCAGATCGAGACCTGCCTCACGCAGACGCAGGGCGAGGGGTATCAGAAGCTCGACCTCTTCGCGCCCGATGGTGCCGTCTTCGCCCGCGTGGGGGTTCAGCCCGGCCAGGGCCAGCCTCGGTTGGGAGATACCAAAATCACGGATCAGGGCGTCGTGAGTGACCCGGATGGTTTGTTCAAGCCCCTCCGCTGTCAAACGGCTGGGCACATCCTTGAGGGGGACATGGATGGTCGCCAAACTGACCCGAAGATCGCGCGCCATCAGCATCATTACTGGCCCGCGCCGCCCAGGGGCGGTTGCCATCACGGGCACGGAGACATCACGGCACAGCTCGGCGAGAAATTCTGTATGGCCGGGAAAACGGAACCCGGCGGCATAGAGCGGTGCCTTGGCGATCGGGGCGGTGACAAGGGCCGACAAGGCCCCATCAAGGCACCGGCTCACCCCTGTCTCAATCCAGCGTAAGATCGCCGGGGCATGGGCGCAATCAGGCTGTCCGGGCGTAACCGAGGCCATCACCGGATCGTGGAAGACGGGCAGAGCATCACGAAAGGCTGAGCCCGTGTCTGCTAGATCCGTCAGGCGCGCGACAGGCACACCCATCCGGCCCAAGATATCCGCGTCACCCAGAACCGAAAAAAAGGGTCCGGTATGACGTAAGGCTTGCCAGGCCTTGGCAATGATCTCAGGCCCAATCCCAGCGGGATCCCCAAGGCTTACGCCAATCGGTGCGTCAGGCCGGGACACCCCGGCCTCACTTCATTTCAATCGTGGCCGAGCTTCTCAGATCGCGCAGATAACGCTTGGCCAGAACCGATAGCCGTTGCCCCGTCAGGCGTTCCGCCACTTGACGCTCATCCGGCGCATCGCCGCCCGCGACTTTCTTGCCGCAGACGACCAGGACTTGCAGGCCATCACGGGTGCGGACCGGTGCAGAAGCCTTGCCAACCGGCAGATCCTTGATCGCGTCGGCAAAAGGCTCAGCCAGTTCCGACAGGCTGACTTCGCCAAGATTTTGCAGATCCACAGACCCCGTGGCGAGGCTGTCCGCCCGATCACAGCTATCAACCCGGCCTTGAATTTGGCTCAAGGTTCGCTGGGCCTCATTGAGCCGGGAAGTCGACGCATTGGCATCCAGGCTCAAGCCCAGTTGCTTGAGTTCAAACACGGTGTCGGCGCCGCCTTCGGACCGTTCACGCAGGAACATCAAATAGACGCCGTCGTCCGTCTCAATCGGTAAGGACAGCTGGCCTGGCCGCATATTGCTCAGTGCCTCTTCGACCTTGGCCGGATAGCTGCCTTGGCTAACCCAACCCGCATCCC
>DAITMY010000002.1:0-31313 GCA_036834925.1 Asticcacaulis sp. | reverse complement strand
CAAGCACCCGATGGGTCTCTTCATCCTGTTTTTTGCTGAAATGTGGGAGCGCTTCTCCTACTACGGCATGCGCGCTCTCCTGATTTTCTATATGACGCAGCACCTTCTCTTTGATGACAAGGTCGCGTCTTCTCAATACGGAGCCTACACCAGCCTTGTTTACCTGCTGCCCCTGATCGGGGGCTTCTTGGCGGACCGTTACTTGGGGACCCGCAAGGCGATCGCCTTCGGGGCTCTACTGTTGGTGGCCGGTCACTTCACCATGGCGTTTGAAGGCGCGGAGCCGAAACAGGTTCTGACCTATCAGGGCACGCAATATGAGTTCGTGACCGAAGGTCGGGGCAGCACTCGCGACGTCAAGATCGAAGTGGCGGACAAGCTCTATAGCTTCAAGCCCAACGACGACGGGGCTCTGGTCATTCAGGGTCTGCCCGAAGGCGGGCAACTACCGACGGTTCTGCCCAAGGGGAGCTACGAACTGTCGGTTAAAGATCGTCAGCCACTTTTTGAGAACATCTTCTTCTTGGCCCTGTCGCTGATTGTGATGGGGGTTGGCTTCTTGAAGGCCAATATCTCCTCGATCGTGGGTGAGCTTTACCCCCAAGGGGACCCGCGCCGCGACTCAGGCTTCACGCTCTATTACTTTGGGATCAACCTCGGCTCGTTCTGGGCGGCTATTCTGTGCGGTTATCTCGGGGAAACGGTCGGCTGGTGGGCAGGCTTTGGCCTTGCCGGGATCGGTATGCTGGCAGGCTATATCGTGTTTGTGATTGGCAAGCCCTGGCTCGAAGGCAAGGGGGAGCCGCCGGTTCCGGAAACTCTGAAAAAGCCGCTGCTGGGTCCGATCAACCTCGAATACAGCATCTATATTCTGGGCGTACTCGGCGTGGGTTTGGTGTGGCTCGCGATCCAACGCAACGAAGCCGTTGGCCTTTTGTTGGGCTTAGCGTCGATCATTGTCTTGGCCTATGTTGGTTTCCTGATGGTGACCAAGTTCAACAAGATCGAGCGGGATCGCTTGATGTTGGCCATGGTGCTGGTGTTGGGTTCGGTGGTCTTCTGGACCCTGTTTGAGCAAGCGGGTTCGTCCCTGAGCTTGTTTGCGGCGCGCAATACCAACCTCGAGATGATGTCCGAGCCGTTCATTCTGAATGTTCTCGGTCAGACGATCGTGTTTGCGTCGCCGGAACAGCTCAAGGCCGTGACCCTTGCCGCCAACAGTTATCTGTGGGTGGACATGAGCATGACCGCCTCTCAGACCCAGTCCTTCAATGCGGGCTTCATTCTGATTTTTGCCCCGATTTTTGCGGCGCTTTGGGTTTGGCTCGGAAAGATCAACCGCGACATCAATCCGGTGATGAAGTTTGGCTTAGGCTTGATCAACGCTGGCCTTGGCTTCCTCGTGCTCGTATGGGCGGCGGGTATGGCCGACAGCGCCTTCAAGCTGCCGCTGATTTTCCTCGCCTTGACCTATTTGCTGCACACTTGGGGTGAGCTGATGCTTTCGCCGGTGGGGCTGTCTCAGATTACCAAATTGTCGCCGCCGATGATCGTCTCGACCATGATGGCCGTTTGGTTCCTCGCCAGCTCATGGTCGCAATATGTCGGGGCTATTATTGCCGGTCTAACCGAGACGGAGACGGTCGGGGGCGTGGTTCTAGATCCGGCCAAGGCTCTGTCCACCTCGCTGGAGGTGTTTGGAGTGATCGGCTGGATCGGGATTGGCTCTGGAGTCGTCTATATGCTGGTCTCCTTTGCCATCAAGCATTGGGATCATGGGGCCAACAAGACCACGGGCGGTGCGGGGCACTAAGCCCCGCCCTAACCGGCGACACTAAAAAACACCTCCCGGAGCGATCCGGGAGGTGTTTTGCTGTCGAGGTTCAAGGTCTGATCAGAGCGCCCGGCGGATATTCAGCTGAATTCCCGGATTTTGCCCCTCAAAGCGCAAATTGCGCTCCAGCAAGGGACTGGTGTTTCGCGGGCCGCTATAGATCATCCGGTCCGTATAGCGCACACGCGACAACAGATTGACGGCCGTCAACCGGATCCGCCAATCTTTCGTGGGATTATGCTCCGCATAGGCTTGGAGCCAGGTGTCGCGGCGGTGGTGCAATACCTCTGAGAGCCGGTAGCTGGTTTCACGGGCTGGTCCCGCTAGGCTCCAGCCCCACTTTGACTTCAGTTCCGTCAGATCATGGACGAAGCGGACTTCATAGGTGGTGCCACCCAGCCCGGAAATCCGTCGCGGCTGTTTCGTCAACGGATCCGTCACTTCAGAGCGATTGTAGTTGCCGATGAAATTCAGCTGCGCGCCCTTTAGCCCGAGATTGGCCATGGGCAGTGTCAGGTCCACATTCAGGCGATTGAGCCAGCCATTGCCGATATTGCCCGGGGCGTCATAGGCAAACCCGGGGCCAATGATCGGCACCCGATCTGTGACATCGGTGATGTCATAGTGGGTATAGGTCAGGATCAGCGCCCCGGCATTCCAGAACCGCTTTTCATAGGCCACTTCATAGGCCCAGCGTTTGAACGGTTCGAGATCGGCATTGCCCGCCGTCACCGTGCTATTCGAAAATTGGACGGTGGAACTAAAGTCTCCAAACGATAACTGTCCGACTTCGCGCTCGGTTCGCAGGCGCAGTTGCTGACCGCCGGGCAAAGACCAGTTCACTTGCAGACGGGGTTTCGGATAGACAAAGGTTTTTTCGAGGGTCTGATCTCCGCTTTGCTTAAGCGTCGAGCGCTCTACTCGTAACGCCGCCTCGACGGACAGGTCCGACCTTGCCTGCCAACTGGCCTGAGCAAAGACTTCGCCACGCAGTTCTTCGACCCGCACATTGGCCGAGGGCAGGGCGATGGCCTTCCCATTTTCGGTATAGCTTTTCTTATCATCGCGCCAGTTCAGAGCCAGTTCACCTCCACCCTCAAGCCGCAAGTTTGCGCTTGGGGTAAACCGAAGGATCGTCCGTGCAATGGACTCGTTGCGCTTGGTATCCTCTTTGAACAGGGCTTTGAGCGTCGGGCTGGTTAGATCAGAGGTGGCTTCGGAGATCTCGAAACGTTGCAATGCAATCAGTTCGAGTTCGGTCTGGGGGGACAGGTCGCGCGTCCACTGCAACCCCAATTCGGTTGGAGTAGTTATATTGTCGTCCTGATTAATCCGCTGTTGGGGCGCCCGGTTTTCGCGGAATTGAAAGTCGGAGATTTCGTGTGAGATCTGGCCGTTGACATTGAGTTGTCCACCAGCAAACGGACGCTCCCAGCGCATCCGTCCGAACAGACCCCGTCCACCGGCTTCTGAGGCGTAAGGGACGGCGCTGATCAGGCGGCTATCCGGCGCAAAGCGCTGGCGTTCGCCGCTACCTGTGTAGTCGGCGCGAAACCGATAGGCGCTCAAACGACCCTCTAGGGTTTCATCACCGGAACGGCGGGTGCCTTCGATGGCCACGCGCCCGGACACATGGTTGTCACCATTATAGTTTAGTTGACTTTCGGCGGCGCCATAGGTCTGTGCAGATGTCTTGCGGATGACATTAGCAATGACCGGCAGGCCTTGCATATCAATGCCGGGAGCACCGCCGCGAATTAGACGGATTTCCACCACATCTGCTGCCGGAATGCTCTGGAGTTGGGCAGAAAGTGATGCGGATTTTGTCGCCGGGCGTTTGCCGTTGATCAGCACATTTCCGGCGGCTCCAGCGAAACCGCGCACATCGCTGCTGTCACGAAATGTAAATCCGGGAAGACGGCTGATCATATCCTGCGCGGTCGCGGGTTGGGTATCGCTGAAATACGCCGCCGAGAAGCGCAGCACGGACGCGTCCGTGTCCGTTACGGCATTGGGATCGGTCAAGAGGACCGCGCCGGCATCATCCTTGGCAAGGGCAGGCAAAGAGAAGAGGGCTAGGCACAGGGCTAGACCGGTTGTCAGATAAAGCCGTTTAGCTGAATGGGCTGGAGCCCGGTCAACAACTTGAAAGCACAAGGGTTGCTGGTCAGTCCTGCTGGATTGTCGCATTTTCGTCCCGGGAACATTGTCGTTTTGTCATCTGTGGACGATATGCCCAAGCTTGCCTACTTAATTTCCTGCAAGGTTTGGCGGAATTTGAGACTGGCTTTATAGGTCATAAGGGGTGAGGGTTTGTGCATAGGGCTGATTTCCGCCTGGCGATAAAATGAGCACGGATTTCAAGGGGGTGTAGGCTGGCACGAGGCTACTTCCCGGCAAGCTGCAATCCCATCCTGTTGCACTGTTATAGATGCAGTTCGGCGAGGTCCCGCACAAATCCAGATTTAGAAGCAGGCACTGGCTAGGTGCATAGGCCATAAGGCTGCCGACGCTGTAACTTGAGGCCGACCAACCCATCAGAATTGTATTTTTCGGGGCAAGGCCCGATCCCAGATTGGGAACGAGATTGAACCCGACAAAGGGCGCAGATTGGCCGCTGTTTGGGCCGGGGGACATCAGGCCCGCAGTATAAGAACCGTTACTAAGGCTAAAGTAGATGGCTTCTTTTGATGGTGCGCTATTTTGAACACTTAGTGTGCCGACGTTGTCCACAATAACGGTTTGACCCGGTGACGCGGCAATCATGCTGCCGGGGTTAATTTGAGCATTGTCTTTTAAGGGGGTTGTGGAAATATAGGCTTGAAAGCTATTGTCCAGGTTATACGGATTATTGCTCAGATAGTTGTCTTGTCGATCAAGTACAAGTGGGCTTGCAGAAAGTGTCGATGTTGCGCTTTGTCTGAAAAAATAAAGCTTCATCCCCGCATTTTTAAGGTCGGTGACGGTTTGATTGCTCAAGCTCAGACTAAATGGGAGTGTGGTTGGCATGGTTGTGTTCGCCGCCCAAAAAACAAAGACAGAGGAACCGCACGCGATCCCTCTGTCCAGGTCAAGATATCAGTAGTTTCCGACGATGGTCTGGGCGCTATCGTTATCAAACTGGAGCGCCGCACCATTGATCGGAATGATCGTGGCGGTGCCAGCAACGACAACGCCGTCTTCCATGATGTGCTGACCACAGGTGTAGCTGAAGTGTGCCCGACCCGCGGCCACAGTCAGGGTTAAGTTTCCGGCGATGACTCCGCCGCCGATATTGTTCGAAGTGTGTGGGCCAAAGTTTACAACAGGCATTTGGTTATCCTCGAATTAGCCGTTGGTGACGAGCAGGGGTGACAGGGCGGTATTGGCCGGGATCACCTGGGCCCAGGACGCGCCGTTGGCGCTCCAACCGGTGTTGACATCGAACACGACGCTGCGGTCGGACACGCCGGTCAGGTCGATCATGAAGCCGGTCGAGCTGATCGAGTAGAGCACCGTGCCGGTATTGGTGATGCCGCTGCTGAACACCAGCATGACCTTTTCGATGGGGGTCACTTGGTCCATGAAGTTGCCGTTGAGCGGCAAGGCGCACAGCGGTTGCATGCCGCCATTGTCGCTGGCCTGCGAGATGCCGGTGGTATAGGGCGTCGCTGCTTGGTTGATGATCGAGATCGTGCCAGCGGCCCCGTTTTGATTGGCCGTCAGGTTGCCATACTGATCAACCAGCACATTGTAGCCCAGATCCGCCGCAATGTTGGTATTGGTGTTGATATTGACGTTGTTCTTGATCTGCTGGGCGGAGATATAGGCCGAGTAGGTTTCTTCCCAGACCAAGCTGGTGCTGGTCAGATAGTTGGCGACGCTCACCCAAACGGTCGGGGCACCGTTGGTGACTTGGGTCTTGACGGCTTTGAAGGCCAGCAGCGAACAGCCCTGTTGCTTCAGGGTCTGGACGGTGTTCGCGGACATGGTGATGTCGATCTCGTAAGACGTTGACATGGATTGCGTTTCCTTTGATTGCGAGTCTGCTGGGGCAGGCGCGGACCTGACCGGCAGGCTGTAAGGCGGCTCCTCACAGTATCTCAACCATAGATTGAGTTTTGACTCAAATGCCAGCGCATCTTGCCGTGTGTCATGCATGGGTCTTGCACCCAAAGCAGATGCGTCGGATGCGGTTACAGTCGGCTTTGGCAGGGGGGGCGCGCTATGGCCCTGCTCGACCAGACACAAAGGCGTCTCGCAGGGTTCGGGGCATTCGACCGCATGGGTGTGAACGGGAGTGACCATGACATCGGGATCAATGGGATATTGGGCGTCCGCGTCGCCGTATTGCGCGACGGGTAATGTCCCCATGCTCCCGTTAGGGCGCCCCATAAACAGCCAATCGAGGGTAACATCCAGTCGTTGTGCGAGGGCTAGCGCGTGGGCAAGGGCAATCGGCTGACTGCGTTTCCAGCGGTTCAGTGAGCTCGGATCGATCTTCAGGGTCCGACATAGGGCGATTTCGTCTGCGTCCGCTGCGGCCAGCGCGCCCCGGAGTCTTAAACCCCATTGGTGCAAGGGGGCAGCACGGTCAAGGCCTGCAGACATGGCTTAGTAGTCCTGCAGTTGACGCGCCGCAGGGGACATTTCTCTTGCCCCGTTTGGCGGCGTTGGTCGGCTTTGGGGGGGACAATTTGGACGTGGAGCGTCCTCGTCTGAGGCAAGATGTTCTTCGATGTCACCTCGGCCTAACAAAAGCCAATCCAGCGAAATGTCGAGGGTTTGACACAGGGTAACGGCATTGGCGAGGGTAATGGATCGGCCCTGACGCCAGCGAGAGAGGGCGCTCTCGTCAACCCCGAGTTCCACAGCCAGCGCATAGAGCTTACGGACGCCACGGCGATTGAGGGCGTACTGTAATCTTTGGCCCCATTCCTGAGGTGGAACGGAAAGGCGAGCGGGGTCAGATTTCGGGTACTCATTCGAGACTTTGCCAGGCATATTTTCCACCTATGATTGCGCACGTTCATACACATGGGGTGTGGTGACGCGATAATCAATCAAAAAGTGATATTTACGCGCGCTCCCGTATCACGTTAACGCGTGTTAGTCGGCAAATCGGCGTTATCCGGCTGTGCCTCCGACGGTCAGGCCTCCGATTTTCAAGCTGGGTTGGCCGATCCCGACGGGCAAGCTCTGACCGGCCTTGCCGCACATGCCGATTCCGGGATCCAAGGCAAAGTCATTGCCAATAAGGCTGATGCGAGTCAGGGCGCTGGGGCCATCGCCAATCAGCGTCGCGCCCTTGACCGGTGCGGTGATCTTGCCGTCTTCAATCAGGTAAGCTTCCGTGCACTGAAAGACGAATTTACCGTTGGTAATGTCCACCTGGCCGCCACCAAAATTCACGGCAAACAGGCCGCGCTTGGTGCTCTGGATCATTTCCGCTTGCGGGCTGGTTCCCCCCAGCATGAAGGTATTGGTCATGCGCGGCATCGGCACGTGGGCATAGGATTGGCGACGACCATTTCCCGTTGCCCCCAAGTTCATGAGGCGTGCACTTTGGCGGTCATGCATATAGCCGACGAGGATCCCGTCTTCGATCAAGGTCGTCGCATGGGTTGGTGTGCCTTCGTCATCAAAGTGCAGTGAGCCACGGCGTTCGGACAGGGTGCCGTCATCCACAACGGTCACGCCGGGGGCTGCGACTCTTTGCCCCATGCGACCGGCAAAGGCCGATGTCCCTTTGCGATTGAAGTCTCCCTCCAGACCGTGTCCGACGGCCTCATGGAGCAGCACACCTGGCCAACCGGCCGCCAGCACCACATCCATTTCACCGGTCGGCGCCTCGATAGCATCCAGGTTCGTTCGCGCTTGGCGCACGGCGTCGTCAACCATCCCTTGCCAAGACTCGGGCTGGATAAAGCGTTCAAAGGTAGTGCGTCCGCCCGCACCTTGAGACGCGGTTTCCCTGCGTCCTGCACGCTCTACAGTGACCGCAATACTGATCCGAACGAGAGGTCGGATGTCATTAAGATGTAGCCCGCCCGGCCGAAGAATATCAACTAAGCGTCGTTCAGCAACAACTGAGGCTGAAACCTGGACCACATCTGAATATCGTGTGCGAGCATAGCCATCGATTGTCTGAAGAAGACGGATCTTGTCAGCAAAACTTGGACCATCGAGCGGATCGACCGGGGCATAAAGACTATGCGTCGAAGGGGCGGGCCGCTCTGACAGCGTGCCATTGTACCCTTGTTTGGCGAGGACGGCGGCGCCCGCCGCGCGGCGGATCGCATCAAGGCTGAGGTTAGAGGCGTTGCCGTACCCCACGGATTCGCCCGCAACAACGCGTAGTCCGAAACCCGCATCCGCGCCGAAACTGGAGGACTTTAGCCGTCCATCGTCAAACCAAAGCGATTCGGATTGGGTCCGCTCGAAGTAGAGCTCACCGTCATCGGCTCCAGAAATCGCCTCATCCAGGATCTGCTGGGCTTGGCGTAGATCCACTGGGAGGGAAGACGACGTAAACGAAGGCGCTGTTTCGAGCATGGAATCCTGCTGGAGCGGAAGGGAAAACAAGGGCTTTGAGCCCGGTCGTGCCTGTGATGGCATATCGGGTGCGCAAAAGCGACTGGCAAGCCCGCTTCCTTGCAGATCAGGTGCTTGGCAAGATGGCGGCAAGGCAGTAAGGGACTACAGAATAGGGTGAGACATTTCGTCCAATGTGCCGTTTTGTCCCGGATCTGATTCCCGGGAAATGGCACGGTCAGACCGGCATCTCAAAGTGCCGAGCCGATCTTTGAACGAAGGCCTCGCGGTAGAATGGGCTGGTATGTCCGGGGCACCGGGCAGAACAATGAGGATAACACGGATGAGCATCCGAAGGCTGAATCGGGCCGGAGCGTTCAGCGCCCTGGCGGGCCTCATGTCCGG
This sequence comes from Asticcacaulis sp., assembly GCA_036834925.1. GTDB lineage: Bacteria > Pseudomonadota > Alphaproteobacteria > Caulobacterales > Caulobacteraceae > Asticcacaulis. The sequence continues at coordinate 22,561 of DAITMY010000002.1, read as the reverse complement.
GATCGCCTGGACGGGGGTTGCGATGGCGCAAGAGGCCGTGGGCAAACCCACGGACGGAGCAATCGGGCTGCAACCTGCAGCCTCGGTGCTGAAGCACGACGCAATCTATTTCCACAACTGGATTGTGATGCCAGTTCTGACGGCCATTGTGCTGCTGGTCCTTGGCTTACTGATCTATGTGGTTGTTCGTTTTAATGAAAAAGCGAACCCGACACCGGCTACCTTTTCTCACAACACGGCGATTGAAGTTATCTGGACCCTCGTTCCAGTACTTATCTTGGTGGTTATCTCCGTGTTTTCGTTCCGGCTATTGTTCAAGTATCACGACATGCCGAAGCCGGATCTGACGATCAAGGCCGTAGGCTACCAGTGGTACTGGGGTTATGATTACCCGGACAACGGGATCGAAGGCTTCGAGCAGCGTTACCTTTCCGAGGAAGACGCCAAAAAGGCGGGTGAGCCATACCTCTTGGCCGTCGATAATCCGATTTATGTGCCGGTCAATAAGGTCGTGCGTCTTCAAGTCACGGCGAATGACGTGATCCACTCGTTTGCCTTGCCGGCCTTTGGTCTTAAGACTGACGCCATTCCGGGGCGCTTAAACGAGACTTGGTTCAAGGCTGACCGCGTGGGCAAGTTCTACGGACAATGCTCCGAGCTGTGCGGCGTCGATCACGCCTACATGCCGGTCCAGATCAATGTCGTTACGCAGGCTGAATATGACGCTTGGCTGATCAAGCAAGGTGGCAAAACCGATGCCATGATCGCGGCTGAAAAAGCCCAAGCTGAAGCCGAGGCTAAGGCGGCTGAGGCGGCGGCTGCTGCTCAAGCGACGGCGGTTCCGGCGGCGACCGATGCGGCAGCGCCTGCTGCGGCGACCCAACAACAATCGGCTCCGGCTGCAGCTCCCGTTGCTGCGCCGGCTGCTGCCCAGTAACACAAGGCGAGGCTGATCCCCATGGCTGGTAACGCCGCTACGGTTCACGATCATCACGATCATGACCACAAGCCGGGCTTCTTTGCCCGCTGGTTCCTGTCCACGAACCACAAGGACATTGGAACTCTTTATCTTCTGTTCGCCATCATGGCCGGTCTGGTCGGTGGGGCCCTTTCGGGTCTGATCCGCTGGGAACTGGCAGAGCCGGGCCTGCAGGTGTTCGTCGAGGGCTCTTTGCTCGACAAGATGGGCATCTTCGAGGGTAAGCACGGCTATAATGCTGTTGTGACGGCCCACGCCGTGATCATGATCTTCTTCATGGTCATGCCCGCCATGGTCGGCGGCTTTGGAAACTGGTTCGTGCCACTGATGATCGGTGCGCCGGACATGGCCTTTCCGCGTCTGAACAACATTTCGTTCTGGCTGCTTGTCTCTTCGTGGATCCTGCTCTGTATGTCGATGTTCGTCGATGGTGGGCCGGGCGATGGTTTCGGTGGAGGCTGGACGCTTTATCCGCCGCTGTCGGGCAAGCTGGGGCACCCTGGACCGGCCATGGATCTGGTGATCCTGTCGTTCCACATTGCCGGGGCCAGCTCGATCCTAGGGGCGATCAACTTCATCGCGACGATCTTTAACATGCGCGCACCGGGCATGACCCTGCACCGCATGCCGCTGTTCGTGTGGTCGATGCTGGTGACGGCCTTCCTGTTGCTGTTGTCACTGCCGGTTCTGGCGGGGGCCATCACCATGCTGCTGACCGACCGCAACTTTGGTACAGGCTTTTTCGTCCCGGAAATGGGCGGCGATCCGGTCATGTACCAGCACCTGTTCTGGTTCTTCGGTCACCCGGAAGTGTATATCCTGATCCTGCCGGGCTTCGGCATCATCAGCCACATCGTGGCGACCTTCTCGCGCAAGCCGGTGTTCGGTTATCTGGCCATGGCCTATGCCATGGTGGCCATTGGCTTCGTCGGCTTCGTCGTGTGGGCGCACCACATGTACACCGTCGGTATGGGTATTCACCTGCGCGCCTATTTCGTTGCGGCAACCATGGTCATCGCGGTACCAACCGGGGTGAAGATCTTCTCGTGGATTGCCACCATGTGGGGCGGTTCGATCAGCTTCCGCACACCCATGCTTTGGGCGATCGGGTTCATCTTCCTCTTCACCGTGGGTGGTGTGACCGGCGTGATGCTGGCCAATGCCGGGATCGACTATTCGCTGCATGACACCTACTATGTGGTCGCGCACTTCCACTACGTGCTGTCACTCGGGGCCGTGTTCGCGATCTTCGCGGGCTTCTACTACTGGTTCGAGAAGATGTTCGGGATCAAGTACAACGAGTTCCTGGGTAATCTGCACTTCTGGATCATGTTCGTTGGCGTGAACGTCATCTTCTTCCCGCAGCACTTCTTGGGCTTGCAGGGGATGCCCCGTCGTTACGTCGACTTCCCGGTCGAGTTCGCCTACTGGAACTACATCTCGTCGGTTGGTTATGCGATCACGCTGGTGGGTGTGGCTGTGTTCCTGATCATGTGTGTCGAAGCCATCGTGCGTCGCCGCAAGGGTGAGGCTAATCCGTGGGGGCCTGGAGCGACCACGCTCGAGTGGACCCTGCCGTCGCCGCCGCCGTTCCACCAGTTCAATGAACTGCCGGTGATCAAGCCGGAAGACGACAAGCACCACTGATCCCACGGATCAGGCCGTAATAAGGGGGACGGGAAGGGAACTTTCCGTCCCCCGACTTTTTATAGAACCACTTTTCTAAGCTGTTCCGTCAAAGGTTTGCCCTAGCTCTGTCCTCGGCTTCCGTTAGCCCCCTCGGTCAGACTATAATGAGCGTATGAAGGATCCCGTGAGCCCGCAGCAAAACCTCCAACCGGTAAACGATACCCTTGGTGATCCCGCCGAAACCGGCTCTGCGCCTGCAAGCAGCCGCGCCCCCGTCGGGGCCGAACCGCGTGACTACCTGTTGCTGCTCAAGCCGCGGGTGATGTCGTTGGTGATTTTTACCGCATTGGTTGGCCTCGTCGCGGCCCCGGTTCCAATTCATCCCTTCTTGGGCTTCGTCGCGGTTCTGTGTGTTGCCATTGGGGCCGGTGCGGCGGGGGCCCTGAACATGGCCATCGAGGCGGACGGCGATGCCCTGATGAAGCGCACCCGCAGCCGTCCGGTCGCCTCGGGGCGCGTCGCGCGTCATGACGCCATGGCCTTTGGCATGACTCTGTCGCTGTTCTCGGTTGGTTTGATGGGGCTTGCCGTCAATTGGCTAGCCGCAGGGCTTCTGGCGCTGACGATCGTCTACTATGCGTGGCTCTATACGATCGTGCTCAAGCGCCGTACGCCGCTGAATATCGTCATCGGCGGGGCCGCTGGGGCCTTTCCGCCGGTGATCGGATGGGCCGCCGCGAGTGGAACCGCACCGCTTGAAGCCTGGATCCTGTTTGCCATCATTTTCCTCTGGACGCCGCCGCACAGTTGGGCGCTGGCCCTCTATACGGCGGGTGACTATGCCAAGGCTGGCATCCCCATGCTCCCGGTGGTCAAGGGTGCGCGCGAAACCCGCCGCCAGATTCTGCTCTATAGTCTGATCATGGTGCCCATGGCCTGTGCCCCCGTGGCGGTGGGCCTCGGCGGTCTGGCTTATGGACTCGTGGCCGGTCTCGGCGGTTTGTTCTTTTTGCTCCTAGCCCTTCAGGTTTATCGCTCCCGTGCCGGCGATGAGCCAGGCGAGCTGAAAGATCTCTATGACGTGAAACCGGACACGCGTCCGGCCCGTAATCTGTTTGCCTACTCGATACTCTATCTGTTTGGTTTGTTTGCCACCTTGCTGATCGAGCGCGGGCTCGACCGGTTTGGTGTCTGAGGAGGACGTGATGACAGCATCTCCGCAAAAGCCGGACGCTCCGGCTCCGATTGATGAAAAAGCCCGTAAACGTCGCAATCTGGCTATTGCGCTGGGGCTTGGCGCGTTTGTCGTGCTGGTCTACCTTACGGCTATCGTCCGAATGAGCCAGGGTCTGGCGGCCAGCTGATGGACCATCCAGATCCTGAACTGGCCCCAAAAGCCAAGACAAAGCTCAGCCGCAATGCCCGTATTGCCCTGATCTGTTCGGGCATTGTGGCGGGCATGACGGGTTTAGCCTTTGCCTCTGTGCCGCTTTATCAGCTGTTCTGCCAGGTGACCGGCTTTGATGGCACCACCATGCGGGCCGATGCACCATCCAAGGTCCAGCTCGAACGCACGATTGATGTGCGCTTCGATACCAATGTCCGTGGCCTGCCTTGGACGTTTAAGGCGGAGCAAACCCGCCAAACCATCAAGATTGGCGAAACGGGCTTGGCTTTTTTCAAAGTGACGAATACGTCCAATAAGCCGATTGCCGGTATGGCAAGCTACAATGTGGTTCCAGAAGGGGCAGGGCCGCACTTCATGAAAATGAAGTGTTTCTGCTTCGAGTCTCAGACGCTGCAGCCTGGTCAGACCATGGAATTCCCCGTCGCCTATTTTATCGATCCTGAACTGGCGACGGATCCGGAAGCCAAGGGGATAGAGCAGGTCACCCTGTCCTATACCTTCTTTCCCGACACACCGGAAAGCTGACTTTGTGAGCCAGCTGTGGGCGTCAAGCCTGCATCCGGTCGCAGAATGGCGTAAAAGTGTGGTACAAATTGTCTCAGCACTTGGCGAACAGGCCAAAGCAGGGATATAGGCAAAACTAAGCATTCTCATTGCATCAGGCATTTGCGCTGATGCCAACTAGGTGAGCTGAACCGACATGGCCCACGACGGTGTGAAACACGATTATCACCTGATCAACCCCAGCCCTTGGCCGCTGGTTTCTTCGTTCTTTGTCACCGTCCTGGCGATCGGACTGATCATCTGGATGAAGGGCCTGTTCGGTCTTGAAAAAGGCAACTGGTACGTATTTGCGGCCGGTTTCGCAGGCGTCCTCTATTCCATGTTCGGCTGGTGGTCGGATGTCGTCAAGGAAAGCCGCCGCGGCGATCACACGCCGGTGGTGCAGCTGGGCCTGCGCTACGGCATGATCCTGTTCATTGCCTCCGAAGTGATGTTCTTTGTGGCGTGGTTCTGGGTTTTCTTTGAAATGGCGCTGTTCGCTGAGCACCGCACGAGCGCCGCCTCGGCCATCGAAGAAGTGCGCAACGCTTGGACCACTTGGCCGCCACAAGGCATCAAGACCCTCGATCCGTGGCATCTGCCGCTGCTCAATACCGTGATCCTGCTTTTGTCGGGCACCACAGTGACCTGGGCGCACCACGCTCTGCAAACCGGTGACCGTAAAGGGGCGATCAATGGCCTGATCCTGACGGTTGTTCTGGGTGTCTTGTTCTCGGGCGTGCAGGCCTACGAATATTACCATATTCTCCATGACAAGTTGTTCTTCTCGGATGATGCGGCCAACTCGGGCCTCTATGGTTCAGCCTTCTTCATGGCGACCGGCTTCCATGGCTTCCATGTGATCATCGGGACCTTGTTCCTAGCGGTCTGCCTGTTCCGCCTCTTGGCGGGCCATTTCACCCCGCAAAAGCACTTTGGCTTCGAAGCGGCAGCTTGGTACTGGCACTTTGTGGATGTGGTCTGGCTGTTCCTGTTCGCCTTCATCTATGTGGTGTTTGGTGGCACGGGCGGCGGTCACTAAGTCCGCGGCAAACTGAACCTGTGACGGCGGCTCTTCGGGGCCGCCGTTTGCTTTTCTGGGCCATGGCGCGTAAACCGAATGGCTCCCATGTCCGTAAGGGGTCCGATGTCCGAAACGCCGCCTGTTGATCCCAGCCCGAAATCCAAATCGACGTCCGCATTTCCGCGATGGATGACCGTCGGATTCGTAGTGTGCCTGCTGATCCTCTTGTCACTCGGCACCTGGCAGCTTTCGCGCCTCGTCTGGAAACAACAGCTGATAGCCAGGCAGGCGGCCACCGAAGCCGCTGCCCCAATCCCGTTGGCACAGGCTCTGACCCGTTCAGCCACGGGCGAGGACGTACGGTTGCAACGGGTGATCCTAGACGGTTGCCTTCTGCCCCAAGAGCCCGGCTATCTTTTGCTTTACGGGGTTGTGGATGGCCAAGCCGGATGGCGTCCCCTGACGGCCTGTCGGATCAAGGGCATGGATGGACAGGACGCGGCGATCCTCGTCGAGCTGGGCATCGTCTCTGGTCTTGAAGCCCCGGATGATCTCCTCCCGCCCGTTGATCCGGCGGGGCCGGTCCAAGGGCGACTGATGCCATTGGATATGGGCGGATGGGGCCAAGCCACCAATCAGCCCAAGGCCAATCGCTGGTATCGTCGTGATGCCGTGGCTATGGCCTCGGCCTTGGGCGTACCTCCGCTTATCGCGTACAGCGTGGTCTTGGATACGCCTCAGGCGCTGAGTAGCGACGCTCGAATTTCCCCCGTCCCGGTCAGTGCGCCGCTAAGTAACCGGCATCTTGAATATGCTCTGACCTGGTATGGTCTGGCCCTGTCGCTAGCCGGGGTCTATGGCGCTGTGCTGTGGCAAAGACGGCAAAGTCGACGCGCTGAGACTGTCTGAGATCCGTGTCTTTTTCCCAAACAGGAGTTCCTGTGTCTGCCGATCCGGCTTTTCTCGTGCCGCACACCTTGCCTAACGGTCTTCGGATCCTCTGCGATCCCATTCCCGGACTGAAAACCTTCGCCTTGAGTGTCATGGTCCGGGGGGGATCGCGCTGTGAGACACCAGCCGAAGCGGGCTGGGCGCACCTTTTGGAGCATATGGTGTTCAAGGGAGCCGGCGGGCGCAGTGCCCGTGAATTGGCGGAAGTGATCGAGGCCGAGGGGGGGCAGATCAACGCGGCCACGGCATTTGAATCGACCCGTTTTGAAATCCGCGCGCTCGACGGCCTCTTGCCCCTGTGTCTGTCGGTCCTGTCCGACATGATCTATCGCCCAACGCTTGACCCCGAAGAGCTGGAGCGGGAAAAGCAGGTGGTGGGCCAAGAAATCGCTGAGGCCTTCGATACCCCCGATGACCACGTGTTTGAGCTAGCCCAGGCTCAGGCGTTTGCAGGGCAGGCCCTTGGTCGCCCAATCCTCGGAACGTCCGACAGCGTTGGTCGCGCCACATCAGAGACCCTGAGCGCTTTCCGCGCCGGGCTCTATGATCCGAGCCGTACCGTGATCTGTGTCTCGGGGGCCGTTCGTGAGGACGAGCTTCTGGCGCTGTGCACGCGCTATTTCTCTGAGCCCGGCCCGGACTTACGTCGCTTGGAGCCGGAGCCGGCCCGTTTCATGGGGGGCGAGGCGGTACTGGCGCGCAAGATTGAACAGGCCAATTTGGTCTTTTTCCTGCCCGGCCTCGCCCGCTCCAGTCCAGATTTCTATGCCATGAAGCTGTTCGCCGAAATCCTCGGCGGCGGTATGGCCTCGCGCCTGTTTCAGAAGGCGAGAGAAGAGCGCGGGCTGGCCTATACCATCGACGCCTTTGCCGACCTTTATGAGGATACGGGGACCCTCGGGATTTTTGCCGGATGCGCAGCTCAGGATGCCGCACCGCTTGCGGAATTGGTCGGAGACGAAATTCGCGCCTTGGCCCTTGATCCGCAAGCGTCTGAGCTGAGCCGGGCTAAGGCCCAGTTCCGTACAGCGTTGCATATGGGCCGAGAGAGCGCAGCAAGCCGGGCATCGCAATATGCCGGGCAGCTCCTCAACTATGGCCGGACCTATTCGCCCGAAGAGAGCGAAGTCGAGCTCAACCGAGTGACCCTCGAAGACCTTCGACGGGTCGGCCAAGGGCTTTTTGCCCAGGGGCAGTCTGTGAGCGCCATTTTAGGGCCGAAAGCCGCGCACAAGGCGGCCAGTGTCTTTTCTGCGTCTCTGGCGCGGGCTATTTGATTAGGGGCGGAGACACACACTTGGCGGGATGGCTGGAGCGCCTCTCTGATCGGCTCAAGAGCTTTGGGGTGGCTTTTCTGGGCCAGGATGCCCGCCCTGTTTTAACGTCTGCACGCCTTCAGCTCAGGCTGCCAACTATGGCCGATGCCGAAGCGTGGATTGCTCTGCGTAGACTCTCTCGCGATTTTATCGCGCCGTGGGAGCCAGCTTGGCCAGAAGATGACCTGACCCGCAGCGGGTTTCTTCGCCGTTGTTTGAGTGCCCGTCGGGACTGTGATCTGGAAACGGGATGGAGTTTTCTGGTCCGCGAAACCCAAAGCGGTCAGCTTGTCGGGGGTATAAGCCTGAGTGCTGTCCGCCGCGGGGCCATTCAAGCAGGCACGCTTGGCTACTGGATTGGTCAGCCCTATGCCCGCCAAGGTTATATGTTTGAAGCCGTCGAGCGGGTCTGTGACTTCGGGTTTTCCACTTTGGGATTGCACCGAATTCATGCAACGTGCGCCGTTAACAACGATGCATCAAGACTTTTGCTGTTAAAGGCGGGGTTCAAGCATGAGGGGCGGGCTTTGGCCTATCTGAATATTAATCATATATGGACAGATCATGATCTGTTTGGCCGGATTACGCCCCGGTATCTGACCGGTCTTACCCAAGCCGGGACTGACTTGAAGGACCCCGAGTGACCCCAGACGCCTGGAATGCAATCGATTCTCTGGAGGCCCTCGCCGCGACCGGCACGGTTCTGTGGCATTGGTGCCCACAGTCGCAGCAGTTGCGGCTGCATGGTCCGGCGACGAGTTTGGGGCTTGAAGCCCTCAGTCCGACCTGTCCGGGCGCAGCTTTTATCGCGTTTCTAGACCCTGCAGATGCCCAAATGGGCGAGGACTTCCTCAAGGTGCGCGAAGAAGGGACATCGATATCCCTGCGCGCCCGCAGTCGTCAGGGGCAGGCGGTGATCTGGCGGGGACTTTGGCTGGAGGATGGCCTTCGCGCCGCAGGGGTGGCGCAGCTTGAAGTGGCCATTACACGTTCCGGTGTTGACGAGTTGACCGGTCTTTTGGATCGCAAGACCTTTCTTAAGCGGGCTCAGGAGGTTTTGAGTCAGCCCGGCACCTATGATCTCGTAGTAGCGGATCTGGACCGGTTTCGCCGTCTTAACGAAGCGCTCGGTCATGGCCGGGCAGATCTGGTGCTGACGGCGCTCGGCGCGCGGCTCGAGTCGGCGTTCCCGGCAGAAGCCATACCCGCGCGTTTGGGCGAGGATGAGTTTGCCGTCCTGGCCCGCAAGGAAGGGGTGCGGATCTCAGAGCGCCTGCGTGGGGCGCTGGAGCAACCCTTGCGGATTGCCGGATTTGATATTCACCCCAGTCTGTCGCTCGGAGCCGTTAGTGCCGAGGGCGGTGAAAATGCGCCTGATGCAGCGGAGCTTCTTCGCCGTGCAGAATTGGCGGTAGAGGCGGCGAAGTCAGCGGGGCGTGGCGGCGTGGCCGCCTATGGCCGGGCACTCGAAAGCGACGGCCTGACCAAGCTCGCGCTTGAGGCCGACTTGCGGGGGGCATTTGCCCGCGGTGAGATCGAACCCTATTACCAACCCATCGTTCGCCTCCAGACCGGGGCCGTGGCCGGGTTCGAAGCGTTGGTTCGCTGGAACCATCCGCGCAAAGGCCTGATCATGCCGGGCGATTTCCTCAGCCTGATCGAAGACATGGGGATGATGAACGAGCTGGGTATGCTGATGATGACCCAAGCGTCGCATACCTTCTCGCGCTGGCTCAAACATCACCCGTCGCCCGATGGCATGTTTGTTAGCGTCAATCTGTCCGCCGGTGAAATCGAACGCTACCATCTTGTTGAAGATGTCAGTCGGGTTATCCAGGACTCTGGTCTGCCACGCGGCGCGCTAAAGCTCGAAGTCACCGAGAGCGACATCATGCGCAATCCGGATCAGGCCGCTTTGACGCTCAAGGCCCTGCGTGAAGTCGGCGCGGCGCTTGCGATTGATGACTTTGGGACGGGTTTTTCTTCGCTCAGCTATCTGGCCCGTTTGCCGTTCGATACCCTCAAGATCGACCGCTATTTCGTCCGGACGATGGAAACCGAAGAGAACTCGGCCAAGATCGTGCGCTCGGTTATTGCGCTGGGACGGGACCTGTCGCTCGAAGTGGTGGCCGAAGGGGTCGAGAGTAAGGCCATGGCCGAACAGCTCCTGTCGGTCGGCTGTCACTTCGGTCAGGGCTTTGGCTATGCGCCTGCGCTATCAATGATTGATGCTGAGGTTTATCTCACCGAGTCTTTGCTCGACGGTATGGCCCCGATCAAGTCGATCGCCTGAGGCGGTCTGCCTGACGCTTGCTGTCATCGGGAACACGGCCTAGGTTCCTTTGCAACGATCCGTAAGGACGCTCAGGAGGGACCCTATGCGCCGCAATCATCATCATCCCGTTTCCGTCTTCGCCCTGTGTCTGGCGCTGGGCCTTAGTTTTAATATGGCCTCTGGAACGGATTTGGCGGCTAAGCCAAAAGCTGCGGCCAAGGCCCTTTCGCTGAAGTTAGCCTCTGAGCCCACCGAAAGTGTGGCGGCGCGACTGCGGGATGCCGCCCTTGAAGCCCCCTTTGCCTATGACTTTGTTAGCCAACTCACCACGCGTTTTGGCGCGCGTCCGGCGGGGTCCGACAGCGAACGCCGCGCCGCTCAATGGTCTGCTGAACAGATGAAGGCGCTAGGTCTGGAGAATGTCCGCATCGAGTCTTTTCCGTTGGTTCGCTGGGAGCGGGGCGCAGAAAAAGTCGAGATCCTTGGTGATGCGTCCCAGTCGCTGGTCGTCACGACCTTGGGCGGATCTAATGCCACGGGGCCGGACGGGGTGACAGGGGAGGCGGTTCTGTTCGACACCTTCCAGCAGATGCTGGATGCCCCGGCGGGGACCTTGACCGGGAAAATCGCCGTGGTGCTGCAACCTACGGCTAAGACCCAGGACGGGTCAGGCTATGGCTATGCTGGGGCCATGCGTCGTCAGGGGCCGGTCGAGGCGAAAAAGCGTGGGGCGGTCGCCTTTCTGATGCGTTCGCTGGGGACCCATGACCACCGCTTTGCCCATACGGGCGCGACGGTTTATGACCCAGAAGCCGTGCCGGGTCTGGCGATTTCGCCGCCGGATGCGGACCAGCTTCAACGCCTCGTGCGGTTGTCCAAGACTCCGATCCGCCTGCGGGTGCTGGCCACCCCGCGTGTGCTGGGCGAGACCACCTCGCAGAACGTCATCGGTGAAATCCGGGGCAGCACCAAGCCCGATGAGGTGATCGCCATCGGCGGCCACCTCGACAGCTGGGATCTGGGCACGGGGGCGATTGATGATGGGGCCGGGGTGGCCATTACCTTGGCGGCGCTGAAAGCGATCAAGGATCAGGGCCTGAAGCCGACCCGTACGATCCGGGTGGTGTTCTGGGGCGCCGAAGAGGTCAGCCAGCCCAAGCCGCTTCCGGGACTGGCGGGCGGTGTTCATTATGCCAAGACGCATGGCGCAGAGACCCATGCGATCTCTGAGTCCGATTTCGGGGCCGGGGTGGTCTATCGCCTGCAACTGCCCGCCGCGCTCGTTGGCACCGAAACGCACAAGATGGCCAATCGGGTGATGAGCCCGATCAAGGTCATGGTGGACGGTAAGGCTGCCACGGGCAGCGGGCCCGATACCATCCCCTCGGTTCAGGCCGGCGTGCCGCCGTTCAATCTGATGCAGGATGGCACGGACTATTTTAACTATCACCACACGGCCGATGACATCCTTGAGCGGATCGATCCGGTCTCTCTGCGCCAGAACGTCGCCGCTTGGGTGGCGACGCTGTGGCTGCTGTCTGAAGCGCCGGAGCCTCTGCGCCCGGCAAAGGCTTCAGAGGTCAAGCCCGCCGCCTAAGCGGCTTCAGGATCTTCGACCTTGGCTGTACCTTTATAGACGTCGAGGTCGATTTCCTTCTCCCAGCGGGCCACGGTTACAGCCACAGCGGCATCGCCGGTGATGTTGGCTGTGGTCCGCGCCATATCCATGACCCGGTCTACCGGCAGGATAAAGCCCACGATCAGCGCGATTTGCTCGGGCGTGACCCCAAAGGTCTGCAGCACAATCGCCAGCAGGAAGAGCGACGACGACGGAATCCCGGCGGCGCCAATCGAGACCACGGCGGCCGTCAGGGCGATAATCAGATAGTTCTCCCAGCCGAGGGTGTAGCCAAAGGCTTGGGCGGTGAACATGGCCAGAATGCCGAGATAGAGCGCCGTGCCATCCATATTGACCGTGGCCCCGAGCGGAAGGACCGATCCCGCCACGGAGCGATTGACACCGAGCTTGTCACTCACGCGGCTCAGGGTGACGGGCAGGGTGGCCGAGCTCGATGCGGTGGAAAACGCCACCGCCTGCGCATCAACAATCCCACGGAAAAACCGCAGCACCGGCAAGTTGGCGAAGATGCGCACGAGCCCACCATAGACCAGCAGCATGTGGGTCAGGAGACCGGCATAGACACAAGCGACCAAGACGGCGATCGACTTCAGCGACTCCAGCCCTTGCGTGGCGACCGTAAAGGACACGAGCGCAAAGACGCCCAGCGGCGCAAACTCCATCACGATCTGGGTGACCTTGAGCACCGCTTCCGAGGCCGACGTGAAGACATCGCCCAGCGGCTTGCCGGCATCCCCAGCCATCAGGATCCCGATCCCGAGCAGGGTAGCAAAGAAAATGATCGATAACACATGCCCTTCGGCCAGGGCGGCCACCGGGTTCGACGGGACGATACTGAGCAGAATTTCCTTGAGGGCCGAATCGGCCGTCGCAATCGTTGGCGCGGTGGCGCTCACGCTGGCACCAAGATTGGCCCCCACGCCGGGCTGAAACAACAGACCAAACCCGATCCCGATCAGATTGGCAAAAAAGGTGGTTATCAAAAACAGAGCCATGGTCTTGACCCCGATGGAGCCCAGCTTGCGCGGGTCCCCCAGAGCCACGATCCCCGCCACCAGTGTCGTCAGCACCAGTGGCACGACCAACATGCGCAACAGGCGGACAAACACGTCACCAACAGGGCCAAGATAGGCCTTGATCCAGCCCCGAGCGGTCTCATCCGCAAAAGCCGGATCGGCGCCCATCATGGGGGCCAGCGCGACAAGGCCGTGTTTTAGTCCCTCACCAACGGCAACACCGAGGACCAACGCGCCCATGACGCGCGCCCACAGGGGTATCTGAAACCACCACTTCATTCTGTGTCCCTCCCAATCGGCCAAATGAGGCCGAGGTGTCATCGTCGTTTGCGCCAAGATGTGCATGACTGTGGGACAAGGCAACCAGAGTCTTGCCTAAAGCGACAAAGACTTTTAAGCGTGTCCCCCCGCCGACGATTACGGCGGCTGTGCGACCGTGGCGGAACTGGTAGACGCGCCGGACTTAAAATCCGTTGCCCATAGGGCGTGGGGGTTCGATTCCCCCCGGTCGTACCACAGGCTGACTTTTGTCCCCGCTTCAGCATGAAATCTTTGTAATGCAGGGGCCTTGGGCGCATGGATGTGCCGGGTCTGGGCGACAAAAGCCGAGTTTGTGCGAAAAAGCGGCGGTTTTGCGGCAAAATTTTAGCGGTTGTGAAGATTGTCCCATCACAAGGGCGGGGACAGGCTTGTCCGCGAGGGGGTGGGCCGCTTAAGGTTTACTTTATAACATGATGGAGGTTTCCCGGTGAAACGGCATATTCTGGCAACGACGGCCCTGACCCTGGCTCTGATGAGCGCGGTTCCGGCTCTGGCCGCCGAGGGCATGTGGCTGCCCAACCAAACCAAGGGCATTGCCCCGGCGCTGAAAGAGGCTGGTCTGAAGCTCGACACCACTGAGCTCGGCAATCTGCAGGTCGCCCCGTTCAATGCCATTGTCTCGCTGGGCGGGTGCTCGGCGGCGTTCCTGAGCCCCGAAGGTCTGGTGGCCACCAATCACCACTGTATCTACGGCTCGATCCAGTACAATTCCAAGCCGGGTCAGGACTATCTGACCGACGGCTATCTGGCCAAGACCAAGGCCGACGAGCTGCAGACTGCGCCGGGCAGCCGCATCTTTGTCATCGAAGATCTGCGCGATGTGACCGCTGAGATGAACAAGGGCCTTAAGCCCAAGATGACCGGTCTTCAGCGCAATGAGGCGATGGACGCCAACCGCAAGGGTCTGGTGGACGCGTGCGAAAAGCAGCCGAACCGTCGCTGTGACGTGCGCGCCTATTTCGGCGGCGCGGTCTATTATCTGCAGCAACAACTCGAAATCAAAGACGTACGTATGGTCTATGCCCCGGCGGGTGGGATCGGCAATTTCGGGGGCGAAACCGACAACTGGCAGTGGCCGCGCCACACCGGCGACTTCGGCTTCTATCGCGCCTATGTCAGCCCGACCGGCGAGTCGGCGGAATATTCCAAGGATAACGTCCCCTATAAGCCCAAGGCTTGGCTGACGATTGCCAAGGAACCGCTGCGCGAGAACGACTATGTGATGGTGGCGGGCTTCCCGGGCACGACCTCGCGACTGGTGACCGCGTCTGAAGCCAAGTTCAACTTCGAAAAGGTCTATCCGCTCAACCAGCGTCTGTTGGCGGAATACTCTGACGCCATCATGAAGGCGACCCAGGGCGATGCTGCGGCCCAGATCAAATACGCCTCGATCCTCAAGGGCTCGGATAACTACAAAAAGAAGCTGCTGGGCGAAATGGCCGGGGCAGATGCCATCAATCTGGCGGCGATCAAGGATGCCGACGAGGCCGCCTTCCGCGCCTGGGTTAAGGCCGATCCCAAGCGTGAAAAGCAATATGCTGCGGACATCGCCGCGTTGGATGCTCTGATTGCGGATGGTCAGACCCGCACCCTAGCCAATATGAAAAAGGGCCTGCTGAACCGCTCGCAGCTGCTGGGCAATGCGCGGACCCTCTATCGCTGGGCCAAGGAGCAGGCCAAGCCGGAAGACAAGCGCGAAGCCGGTTTCCGTCCCAAGGACCGTTCAGGTGTCGTGGCCCGTCTGGCCGCCATGGAGCGTCGCTTTGATGCCAAGGTCGACCGCGTGCTGTTTGAACAGGCGCTGGCGGAATACAGCACCCTGCCGGCAGACCAGCGCGATGCGGCCTTTGAGGCCAAGCTGAAAGAGCTGGGCGTCGAGCGTCTCTATGCCGAAACCCAGCTGACCGACGCCAAGGCCCGCGCGGCCCTGCTTGACCAGCCCGCTTCGGCGTTCGAAGCCTCGACCGATCCGTTTGTCCAGCTGGCGGTGATCCTCGGCCGCAATGACGAAGCCGAAGAGCTGAAGGCCAAGGACCGTGCCGGTCAGATGCAAAAGGCGCGCTCCAGCTACATGCAAGCGCGCTTGGCCTATGCCGCCTCACAAGGCAAGACCCTCTATCCGGATGCCAACGGCAGCCTGCGCTTCACCTATGGCAAGGTCACCGGCCGCGTGCGCGATGGCATGACTTGGCACGCCTTTACCACCGCCGAAGGTCTCGCCGCTAAGCACACGGGCAAGGGCGAGTTCAATTCGCCGCAAAAGCAGCTCGACCTGATCAAGGCCAAGGACTACGGCGTCTATAAGGACGAGGCGCTGGGGACCCTGCCGGTCGATTTTATGTCCACCGTGGACATCACCAACGGTAACTCGGGTTCCGCGACCCTCAATGCCAAGGGTGAGTTCGTGGGTCTGGCCTTTGACGGCACCCTTGATGGCGTGATCTCGGACTGGTCCTACGTCTCGTCGATCAACCGCACCATCCACGTCGACAGCCGTTATATGCTGTGGGTCATGGACAAGGTGGACGGAGCCCACAACTTGCTCACGGAAATGGGCGTGAAATAATCGGCCCTAAAAGGCAAAGCGAAAGGGCGGGGGGCAACCTCCGCCTTTTTTCTTGGGTGGGAGCTCTCCACCGCTTCGCGGCACCGTCTCTTGGCGGATGCCACAGGGAGGAGAAAGGCACCCGTCACCCTCGGACTTGATCCGAGGGTCTATCTTTTCGCCGCACAACAGATCCTCGGGTCAAGGCCCGAGGATGACGAGGACTGGGACTTTGCCAATTCCGCCTTACTGTCGTGCTACCGCTCGTTACGCAGTAGTCGTTACAAATCCGTCATGAATTTTATCCTATAAAACTTGCCCTAAGGTCACGCTTGCCAAAATAAAAAATCAGCATACCGTCGCTATTACTGACTGTTTGGGGTCAAGAAAATAGTATCGTGCTTACGCTTGTTAACTTAAGCAAAGCATTCAGCGATCCGGGTCGGCAACAGGGAGGCCGGTATGCGCAAATCATTTTGGGTTGGAGTCGGTGTGGCGGCCGCTGTATCGCTAACGGCGATGTCCTCCACGGCCGTGGCGGCGGAATACACCCGCGCCATCAGCTTTGGTGACAGTCTGAGCGACAACGGCAATGCCTTTGCCACCAGCGGCTCTCCGCCCTTGCCGTATAACCGGCGCTTCACCAATAAGCTGGTGTGGATCGAATATATGGCCGGCTCGATGCAGGGGTTCCTGTCGACGACGGCAATCAATTCCGGCTCGGTCAACTATGCCTTTGGCGGGGCCCGTACCGACAGCTTGCCCAACAGCAATGGTCCGATTCCCGGCACTGATGCCCAGATCGCCACCTATCTGGCACGCGGCGGCACTTTTGGGGCCAAGGATGTGGTGACCCTGTGGGGCGGGGCCAATAACCTGTTCCAGGGCCTGCCAGTCGCGGCGGCTAATCCTGCCACGGCCACGGCTGTCATGACGGGCTTCGCCAATGCCTCGGCGGGCAATATCGGCACCCAGGTCGGTACCCTGACGGGAGCCGGAGCCAAGACGATCTTGGTTTTTAATCTGCCTGACCTTGGCCGCACGCCTCAGTTCAGCGCCGATCCCAATGCGTCGCCGTTGGCGAGCTTCAGCACCACGGCCTTTAACACGGCGCTCGCGGCCCAGCTCGACAGCCGTGCCAAAGCCACCCCCGGGTCCAATATCGTCACCATCGATATGTATGCGGCCTTTGCCCGGATCATCCAGAATCCGGCGGCGTTTGGCTTGTCGAATGTCACCAGCCAATGCTTGACCACCCCGGCGTGCGTGTCCTCGGCGACGGAGCCGGACAAATATATGTTCTGGGATGGGGTGCATCCGACCGCCGCCGGGCATCAACTCGTCGCTAAGGTGGCCACGCAATATCTTTATACCCCGACCCTCAGCCGGGGCGTGGGGCTGATGTCCGAACTGCCCTATGTGGTCCGCCGCGAAGCCACCAGCGAAGTGGCCGACATGCTGCGCGGCTTTGAAGGCGAGGTGGGCAAGGGCTATGTGTTTGCTGGGGTCACGGGTGGCTCCGGCAAGCGGGTCGTGACGATCCCGCACCAGTCGACCATCGGCGGGCCGGTTAAGGCCTTTGATGAAGTAGCCTATGATTACAACGCCTACGGGATCCGGGCCGGCGCCATCCAGACCCTAACGCCGTCGCTGGTTGGCGTGCTGGCTTTTGGCGCCAGTCAGGGGGAGGCCGAGGCCACTATGGTTCGGACCAAGCCCCTGACCTTGGCCGCCGATGTGGCCCTCGACTGGCGGCCCGGCAACCATATGTTCGTGACGGTCTCGGGCGGCGTCGGGGTGACCAATTTCAGCGACTATGCGCGCTCCACCACCCTGGCCCCAATCGTCCAGACCATGCGTTCGGTTGATACGCTCAGCTATTCCGCCCAACTCCAGGCGGGCCGGGACTATCATATGGGCGATTGGCACCTGTCGCCGATGGTGCGCGTGACCTATGCCTCCGCCACCATGCAGGGGTTCACCGAAGTGGGGGATCTCGCCCATGTCGCCTTTGAGGATCGCAAGGTCGCGGCCTGGACTGGCGGGGTGTCCTTGATCGCGGCGCGTAAAGTCGGCGATCACAGCCACCTGCATGCCCTGATTGGCTATGACGCGACGATCTCGGATGCGTCGGATGACCTCGTGGGCAAGCTCGTCAACAACAGCGCCAAGGCCTTCCATGAGGACCTTGGACCGGTGCCGGATCCGGGCCTGATTGTGGGGCTCGGTTACGATACCAAAATTGCGGGCTTCAAGGTGGTGGCCGAATATCGGGGCCGGTTCGGCACCGAGGAGGAAAAAGATCACGCCGCCATGCTGACTGTGAAAAAGCCGTTCTGAGTGCGTTTCTGATGTGTCTGTCCCTGCGTTCCTGACGCCTTGAGCCCCGGGTTTCCGGGGCTTCTTTTTTGTCACAACTATCCCCTTGAACTGTAAGTGTGAGAGGACCAGTTTAGGCGTCCAACCCCAAGGAGATCGCCATGAAGCTCTATTACTCCCCCGGTGCCTGTTCGCAGTTCCCGCACATTGTTATGCGCGAATTGGGTCTGGATCCGGCCTTGGTTCGCGTGGATTTGCGTAAGAAGCAAACCGAAACGGGCGCTGATTTTCTGGCCATTAATCCCAAGGGCTACGTCCCCGCTCTGGAGCTTGATGAGGGTACAGTCCTGACCGAGGGGGTGGCGGTCGCCAGCTATTTGGCCGACGCCCATACCGGCCACACCCTGGCCCCGGTCGTCGGGACCGTCGAGCGGGCGCACCAGAACGGTCTGCTGATCTATATCGCCACAGAAGTGCACAAGAGCTATGCGCCGATGTTCCACCCGGCCTGCACGCCGGAGATCAAGGCTTTTGCCATTACGGTCCTCAGCAACAAACTGGGCTATCTCGAAGGTTTGCTGTCTGACGGTCGCGCCTATCTGACCGGGGATGATGTCACCTTGGCCGATATCTACCTCTTTGTGGCGCTGGGCTGGGCGCGGTATGTCGAGTTTGATCTTACGCCTTGGCCGAATCTGGTCGCGCTTCAGGCCCGCGTCGGGGCACGCCCGGCGGTTCAGGCCGCGCTTAAGGCTGAAGGCTTGATCTGATCTGTCTCGCGTCAGGGGGAAGATCCAGCGGGTCTTTCCCTGACGGATTTGGTTTCACCTGAGAATTCTGTCCCGTCCGCGGTGTGTCCGATTGCATCATGCGTCGCGCGCTCTAATAGTGTGCCCCAAGGTTAACAAAAACAGGACACTCCAGGATGGCTTTTTGGGATCGCCTCAAACCCATGGACGCCCACACGGCGGACCATGGCGGAAATAGCCTTAAACGCACTCTTAGCTGGCCGCATCTTGTGGCGCTGGGTGTGGGCGCCATCGTCGGCACCGGAATCTATACCCTGATCGGGGTCGGGGCCGAGCGCGCCGGACCGGCGGTCATCCTCGCCTTTGTCATTGCCGGTCTGGTCTGTATTTTTGCGGCTTTGGCCTATGCGGAGCTCTCGACGACCATTCCGGCGTCGGGCAGCGCCTATACCTATACCTATTCGATCATGGGCGAGGGTCTGGCGTGGATTGTCGGCTGGGCGCTGATCCTTGAATATACCGTGGTCTGTGCGGCCGTGGCGGTGGGCTGGTCCGGCTATGCGGTCGGCTTCCTCAAGGGTATCGGCATTGTTCTGCCGCCTGAATTAATCGCCGGGCCTCATGCCGGTGGGCTGATCAATTTGCCGGCAGTGATCATTTCCATGCTGGTGGCGGCGCTTCTGGCCTTTGGAATGCGTGAAAGCGCTGTGCTCAATGCGATTCTAGTGGTGGTGAAGATCCTAGCGCTTGCAGCCTTTGTCGCCATTGCCCTGCCACACTTCAATATCGCTAATTTCGAGCCCTTCATGCCCCACGGCTTTGGCTCGCACGAAGTCAAGTTACCGAGCGGGGAAACCGTTCAGCGCGGGGTGATGGCCGCTGCCGCCATTGTCTTCTTTGCTTTCTATGGCTTCGATGCGGTCTCGACCGCGGCCGAAGAAGCCAAGAACCCGGGGCGCGATCTGACCATCGGCATTGTCGGGTCCATGATCGCCTGTATCTTGATCTATATGCTGGTGGCCGCCAGCGCGATCGGATCCATGCCGATTGCCGAGTTCGTCAGCAGCGGCGAGCCGCTCGCCTACATCGCCCGCAAGCTGGGCTCGCCCGAGGCGTCGGCTCTGATCGCCGGGGCGGCGGTGGTGGCCCTGCCGACCGTGATCCTGGCCTTTATGTTCGGCCAAAGCCGGATCTTCTATGTCATGGCTCGCGACGGCCTGTTGCCCACCGCCATGGGCAAGGTCAATGCCAAGACCGGTACGCCGGTGATCATGACCCTGTTTACAGGTGTGATTGTCAGCATCATCGGCGGCATGTTCCGTCTCGATGAAATCGCGGAGCTGGCCAATGCCGGAACCTTGGTGGCCTTTATCGCGGTAGGGGCCTGTCTGATTGTGCTGCGGATCAAACGTCCGGACCTGCACCGTCCGTTCCGCGCGCCGCTGTATTGGGTAGTCGGCTTAGGGGCGATCCTCGGCTGTGCCTATCTGTTCCTCAGCTTGCCGCAAGCGACGATCATTCGCTTCTTCATCTGGACCGCCATTGGCGTGGCCGTTTACCTTGCCTATGGGGCCTGGAATAGCCGTCTCGCTAAGGCGAAACTTGAGGGGGGCGAGGGCTAAACAGTCCCGTCCTTCGTGACAAAACCAGCCCTCCGGGTCCGCCCGGAGGGTTTTTTACGCCCGCCCACTGTGGCCGGACAGGTGCGCGGCCGAGACGCCGAGGGTGGCAATGGCCTTTTGCCATTTGTCGTCATAGCGATCGTCAAAGATCAGGCTGCGTGACGCCGCGCAGGTGAGCCAGGCATTGGCCCGAAGCTCCTCTTCGAGTTGGCCTGGACCCCATCCGGCATAGCCCACGGCCACGGAGCTAAAGTGCGGCCCCGAGCCCTGGCCCATGTCCTCTAAAATGTCGCGGGCCGTCGTCAGCCCGACCCCCGGGGTGACGGGCAAGGTCATGCCATCGCGATGCCAGTCGAGGCTGTGCAGCACAAAGCCGCGCTCATTTTCCACGGGCCCGCCAAACAGCACCGCCTGGTCTGGGTCTGCCAATGTCTCGTTGGGGATCCCCAGCTGCTTGAGCAGACCTTCGACCGTGATCCCGCGCATCGGGGTATTGATTGCGATCCCCATGGCATGTTCCTCGTCGTGGGCGCACAACAGGATCACACTGTGGGCAAAGCGTGGATCGTTCATGCCGGGCATGGCGATCAACAATTGCCCGGCAAGGCTGGCGGGCGCGGACGAAGTGGGGGGCGGGGTGCGGCGCATAAACCTATCTTGGACAGGGCGCGGTCAAAGGCAAGACACAACGCACAGGGGAAGTCGCTTTCGGCTTGGATTGCCCCCAAAGACCGCTTATCTGAGACGCGACGGTAACGGGACCGTCGTTACCGGGGCCGCCTCTGCGGGCCCCTGATGGAGCCAAGATCATGACGCTTTCGATTGGTGACCGCCTGCCTTCCTTGAGCCTGCACACCTATGATGAGGGTCCCAAGCCGATCACGACCGACGCCGTGTTTGGCGGCAAGACCGTGGTGCTGTTTGCGGTGCCGGGGGCCTTTACCCCGACCTGTTCGGCGCGTCACCTGCCGGGCTTTGTCGAGCAGCGCGCCGCTTTTGCCGCCAAGGGCGTCGATACCGTTGCCTGTATTGCGGTCAATGATGCCTTTGTCCTCAATGCCTGGGCCAAGGATCAGAACAGCGGCGAGGCCGTGTTGATGCTGGCCGACGGCAACGGGGCCTTTGCTCGCGCCACCGGCCTGGTCATGGATGGCACCGGCTTTGGCATGGGTGAGCGCCTGCAACGCTTTGCGTTGGTGGCCAAGGACGGGGTAGTCACCCACCTGTTCGTCGAGGCCCCGGGCGAGTTCAAGGTCTCGGCCGCCGACCACGTGCTGGCGAATATCTAAGACGAAGCGCCCGGGGCGGATTGCGGCTCCGGGCGTATAAAACCGGGGGAGGGAAACCTATGATCAAGACGGAACTCTATAGATGTGCGGGGCTCGTGGCCTTGGCTTTTGCGGGCGCGATCTCAGCCCAAGCCGCAGCCCAGCCTTCGACCGCAAAACCGGCGGTCAAGCCCTTTGTCTGTCCGGTCGAGGCGCTCGATGCCCTGAGCCGCAAGCCGCTTCCGGCCAAGCCGAGCCGCACCTTTGCGGTCACCAACGTCATCACCAGCGAAGGCGGCGAGTGGCGGGTTTATAATTCCAAGGCGGGGCTCGCCCATCTGGTACGCGTCGATGGCGGCGAGGGGGGCATGATGGAAACCCAACTCTCCGTGCTTAGCCCGCGCGCCTATGTGATCCGTGAAACCTCGGTCAGTTATCTGCGCCATGCCTTCCTCGAAGGCCCGAACGCCGACGCCAAAGAGGTGACAACGCGCTACTTCTTCTGCGATGGCAAGGTCTATCAGCCCGGCAACGGCGCGGCCATTCTGGGCGATGACTACGTCACCGACGGTCACGGGGCCCAGGCCCGCATGCTCGACGACAAAGATACCAAGGCCCTGACCCGCCCCCTCAAGCGCTAGGTTGTCGTTTTGCCCTGCCGGTTCGTGTGGTGGGGAAGAAGTGTCAGAGCTTTATTCTCCTCCCTGCCGGTCACGGCGGGGAGGTGGCGCGCCGAAGGCGTGACGGAGGGGGGGCTTTGGCGCGAATACACCCCTCCGCCCCTTGACAGGGGCACCTCCCCCCAAGGCGGGGAGGCGAAAAATGTTACCTGTCTATCCGGTTTCGTCATGGTCGGGACCATAGCCATTCTTCTCCTCCCTGCCGGTTACGGCGGGGAGGTGTCGCGCCGAAGGCGTGACGGAGGGGGGGCTTTGGCGCGAATACACCCCTCCGCCC
>DAITMY010000001.1:0-33228 GCA_036834925.1 Asticcacaulis sp. | reverse complement strand
TCTGGGGTGCTGGTGAAATCGGTCTGGCCTTGGGTCTGGAATGGCGAAAGGAAACCACCGAGGGTAAGGGCCGTGATGCTGACACCGGCTCGCGCGTTCTGTTCCTGAACACCGGCCCGGACTTCAAACTGGCCAAATATGATACCAAAGAAGCCTTCGCGGAAATGAAGATCCCGCTGCTGAAGGACGTGCCTTTTGCCAAGAGCTTAGAGTTCAGCGGCGCGATCCGTCGCTCGGATTACTCGACGGTCGGCAAGGTTAACACCTATTCGGCTCAGTTCTTCTGGGAAGTGAACGACCAGGTCAAGTTCCGTGGAACACGTGCTTTTGCAACGCGCATTCCGAACCTGAACGAAAACTTTGCCCCGTTCACGCAGACCTTCGCGCTCATCAACGACCCGTGTGACAGCCGTAACATTCAAAATACGACCAACACACAGATCCGCGAAAATCGGATCAAGAACTGCGCGGCCCTCGGCATCCCGGCCAACCAGACCATGACCTATTCGGCATCGCCTCCAGGCGTGCTGGGTGGCAACACCCTGTTGAAGCCGGAAACGTCAAAGTCGAAGACCCTCAGCGTGATCCTCAACCCGGCCTTCTTGCCACGCACAACGATCGTGTTTGACTGGTACAATATCCAGATTGATGACGCGATTGCGGCGATTGCAGCGCAAACCATGGTCAATCAGTGCGTGGACACGGCTGCCCTCAACCCGGCGGCTTGTGGCAACATCACCCGTAACCCGGCTGACGAATACAAGGTTTCGTTCTTCCGTCAGGGCTCGTTCAACTATGCGCGCTTTGAAACTCAAGGTTTGGACTTTACGTTCCAGCATCGTGCCCCGCTCAATAACGTCTTCGGTCGTGATCTGGGCAACCTGAATGTCACCTTGCGTGGCACCTACGAGCAATTCAACCGTGCCTACACCAATATCGACCAGCCGGGCTTCCATACCGACTTCACGTCCCAGCTTGAGTACCCGGAATTGCGCTTTGCGACTAACGTCGCCTGGAACTACAAGCCGACTCTGAGCTTCTTCTGGAATATGGACTTCATCGGCTCGCAAGAGCTGATCGACATCGATGTTCTGCGGAGCAACCCGGATAACCGCGAAGACAAGTTCAGAAAGACGGGTAACTCGATCCAGCATGACTTCTCGGTCCGCTGGGAAGCCCGGAAAAACCTCACCATCCGTGGCGGTGTGGTTAACGCCTTCAATGAAACCCCGCCGCGTTGGCTGGGTTCGACCACCACAGCTGACACCTTCGACATGTTCGGTCGTCGGTTCTACGTGGGCTTTAACTACAAGCACTAAGCCCTCAAGAGCCTGCCCCGGCAGCTACCTGCCGGGGAAGTCCTTGATACGCCGAACAAAAAACCCGCCGGATGCGTTCCGGCGGGTTTCTTTTTAAGCCTTATCGAAAGCCTTTAAATCTGTCTCAGGCGACGCGGACTCGCAGCGCGCTCTCGGGCAGGTCCTCGCCAAACGCCCGCTGATAGAATTCCGCCAGCGTCGGCCGCTCCAGCTCGTCACACTTGTTGAGGAAAGTCAGGCGGAAGCTGAGGGCCAGATCGCCGCCAAAAATCTCCGCATTCTGGGCCCAGGTGATCACCGTCCGCGGGCTCATGACCGTCGAGATATCCCCGTTCATAAAGGCGTTGCGGGTCATATCCGCCACGCGCACCATGGCCGCCAGTTTCAGACGGCCCTCGGGGGTGTCAAAGCTCGGCACCTTGGCCGCCACAATCCCCGTTTCGACATCATGGTCGAGATAGTTGAGCGTGGTCACAATTGACCAACGGTCCATCTGGCCCTGATTGATCTGTTGGGTGCCGTGATAAAGCCCGGTGGTGTCCCCAAGCCCGATGGTGTTGGTGGTCGCGAACAAACGGAACGCCGGATTAGGTCGGATCACCCGGTTCTGGTCGAGCAAGGTCAGACGCCCTTGCGCCTCAAGCACACGCTGGATCACGAACATCACATCGGGACGCCCGGCGTCGTATTCGTCAAATACCAAGGCGACAGGCCGTTGCAACGCCCAAGGCAAAATCCCTTCACGGAATTCCGTGACCTGCTGGCCGTCTTTGAGGACAATCGCATCCTTACCCACGAGATCGATCCGTGACACATGGCTGTCGAGATTGACCCGCACCAGCGGCCAGTTCAGCCGCGCGGCGACTTGCTCGATGTGGGTCGACTTGCCGGTGCCGTGATAGCCCTGAACCATCACCCGACGGTCATGGGCGAATCCGGCCAAGATCGCCAGAGTGGTCTGGGGATCAAACCGATAAGCGGGATCAATCTCCGGCACATGGCTGGTGCGTGCCGAAAAGGCGGGCACGAGCATGTCGGTATCGACGCCAAACACGTCGCGAGCCGACACGGTTGTGTCTGGCAAAAGGGTTTCCAGCGCGTCCGCCGGAGCAAGAGCATGATCAGTCATAGTCAGTCAGCTAGGCCTTTCCGAAGCGCCGGACAATCGCTTTTTTACGCGCCGTGCGGGTTTTTTGTTCGGACCCAAATTCGCTAAGGATCAGGCCAGACCAATCTTTTTCAGCACTTTATAGGCCTTGATCACGCGCTGAAGCTTGGCTTCAGCTGAGCGATCGCCACCATTGGCATCCGGATGGCACCGCTTGAGCATTTCGGTATAGCGCGCACGGATCGTGGCGGCGTCTGCATCAGGCTCCAGATCCAGATCCGCAAAGGCTTGGCGCTCGATCTTGCCCATGTGGCGCACGGGCGTCCCATTGTTGGCCATCAGCTCAACATCCTCAGGCGCCCGGATCGAGGGATCGCGATAGGCCTTGCCACCCAGTTTGGCGGAGGCTTCGCGGCTAAAGCGTGACGCGCGAAACGCCCAGGTCGGCCGGTGACCGGTGGTGGCATCTTCCTGCCACCGCTTGGCCTCGCCTTCGCTCATGCCCGCAAAGAAATTCCAGCTCTTATTGTACTCGCCCGCATGGGCCTGACAGAACCAGTAAAACTCGTTGAGCGTCTCCCGCGACTTCGGCGCACGGGTCAACCCAGCCTTGGCGCACCCCGGCCAGTCGCACGGCTTTTCCCCCGGCTTAAGCCGCAGGACATCTTCCTTGATCGGCTCCGCTTCCTCCCCATCTTTGGGGGGCCGGATCCGGATATCGACAAACTTGGGTTTATATTGAAACGCACCGCTCATAGGCCCAAGTATGACGTACACTTTTTAGCATTCAAGAATTGACGGGGCCGGAATGGGTAAAATCGCACAGTCGCTCACAGAAAAACTCACTTTGGCCTTCAATCCGAGCCATCTGGAGGTCATTGACGACAGCGACCGCCATGCCGGACACGCTGGAGCACATCCCGGCGGCGAAAGTCATTTTACCGTGCGCATGACCTCAGCGCAGTTTACGGGCCTGTCGCGGCTTCAACGTCAACGCGCCGTCAATGCGGTTCTGACCACAGAACTCGCCGGTCCGGTCCATGCGCTCAGCCTGATCCTCCGTGCGCCGAATGACTAGCGCCCACCATGACTCTGTTTATCGTGACGAACTCGACGATTATCGCAATTCAAGCCGTTCACGGATGATGCCACACCCGATAACTTACGAAGGGTAAGTTTCAGCAAACCTATATTTTGCAAGGCTTTGCTAAAGCTCTACCGTGTATTTTCGGAAAAATTCCGTCTTTACTGTGTCTTAGCCCCTACGTGTCATTATTGTGAAATGAGCGTGTCACAATGGTGCGGAAATGGTTGATCCAAGTCCCAAGTCCATGATCCCAGGCGGGGCCTCGGCGACCTTCACAATGCTGATCAGTACGCAGTATTTGCGGTACATCCTGATCGCGGCGTGGGCTGTGGGACTGTTGGGGGTTGTCGGCTGGCAAATGGCGCTGGGTTGGATGCTGATGACCTTGGTCATCAGCTCAATTCGGACCTTTGCTGAGCGTCGGATGGCCCGTCAGGAGAGCACGACCTTCGGCCCCCTCTTTCTGATCTCTGCCACTTTGGCCACATGCGGGTGGGCGGTAGCGCCGATTATGGCTTGGATGAGTGGTCATCCGTTTGGTCACGCCGCGGCGATGATCTTCATCAGTGTTGGCGGCTTTATGGTGTTCAGCCAACTCCGCGCCTCCGCAGTGAACGCGGCTATCATTGCCTCACCCTATGGTCTGGTCGCGATCGGAATGTTGGTAGACCTCTGGGGACAGCCGGAATTCAGTGCGGCCCTGACGGCGCTGATCATGGGCGCGTTGTGCCTGAGTGTTCCTTCTCTGGTGGCCAAGGCTGCAGACAGCCGCATAGCCGCGTTTCAAAACGACCAAGCTCGCCTGATTGCAGAGGTCAGCGCCGCCCGAGACAAGGCCGAAGAGGCCAATCGCGCCAAATCGACCTTCTTGGCCATGATCAGCCATGAACTGCGCACGCCGCTGAATGGCGTCCTCGGAGCAGCACAGCTGCTGAGCACGACCGAGCTAAATCCGGTCCAATCCGATTACATCAAGATTATTCGCCATTCAGGCGATAGCTTGATGCATTTGCTGAATGACATTCTGGATGTCACCCGTATCGAAGCGGGCAAGGTCCAAATGGAAATGTCTGAGGCTGACCCTGCGCAGCTAGCACAGGTGTTGGAAAGCACTTATGCCGCGCAAGCCGCTCAGAGGGGCTTGACGTTGCGGTTTGAGATCGACCCGGACATACCGCACAAGGTCCTAGTAGATCGAAAGCGTGCGCTTCAGATTTTGAGTAACCTTGTGTCCAATGCCATAAAATTTACGCATCAGGGTGAAATCATACTGAGCCTCAAGTCTGAAAAGCGCGGGCCCACCCAGTGCGCCCTTGTGTTTCAGGTTGCGGATACCGGAATTGGCATCGCGAAGAACCATCTTGAGCGTGTATTCGAAGCGTTTGAGCAGTCCGACGACAGCGTCACCCGGCAATATGGGGGGTCAGGACTGGGCCTTACGCTGTCACGAAAGCTCGCCCGACTGATGGGCGGCGACTTAACGGTCACGTCTGAGCTGGGCGAAGGCTCGGTCTTTACCTTGAGCTTGGATCTGACGGTAACGGTCTGGAAAAAAGCCTCAACCTCGGTCTCAACCGACAACGATACGGACACCAAACCCACAAACGCTATGCGGGTTCTGGTCGTTGAAGATCATCCGGTCAATCGCAAGATCCTTGAATCTTGGCTCGTCGCCCAAGGGCACACTGTGACGGCAGCTGAAAACGGCGAAATCGCACTGGAGCTGTGCAACCAGCAAGGCTTTGACGTGATCCTGATGGACGTCAATATGCCGGTCATGGATGGTCTTACGGCGACACGGCTGCTGCGGGTCAGCGCATGCCAAAATAACCAGACCCCGATTGTGATCGTCTCGGCCAGTGCCCGGAATGAAGACCACGATGCGGGCCGTGCCGCGGGGGCCGATGCCTATCTGAACAAGCCCGTGGATTTCAAAGCTTTGGCCGGAATGCTGCGCGATGCGTCAGAAGGTCGGACAGCGTTCAAGGCTGTGGCCTGACGACCTGAGACAAAATGTCTTGATTTTGCCCGGGGATGCCACACATGAGCGTCAAGCCGGGTCCCTCTGGTCGCCATAGTGGCGGCGATGTCGGCTGATCCTCACAGAACAGCCGGAGACTATCTTGACTGGACTTGATCCGTTTTTGCTTGCCGAATTCATGGGCAAGCCCGCATGGATTTGGCTGACCTTCATCAGCCTTGTTCTCGCACTTTTGGCCTTTGATCTGGGCGTCCTGAACCGCAAAGACCACGAAATCGGGATTGCAGGATCCCTGAAAATGTCCGCCTTTTATATCTTGATTGGCCTGAGTTTCTCTGCGGTCATCTGGTGGCTTTACAACAACGCAACACCGGGGGTGTCACTCGATCCCCGAATTCTTGAAGTCACAGGCGAAGATCGCGCCTGGCGCGCCGTTCAGCTCTATCTAACCGGTTTTGCGGTCGAAAAGACTCTGGCGATGGACAATGTGTTCGTCATTTCGCTGGTCTTTACCTATCTGGCCATTCCCAGGCTCTATCAGCACCGAGTGCTGTTCTGGGGCATCATCGGCGTTCTGGTCCTTCGGGCGATCATGATTGGCGTTGGAGCCACTCTCGTCAGCCAGTTCAGCTGGGTGCTTTACCTGTTCGCCGTGTTCCTGATTTTCACCGGCGTGATGATGCTGCGAAAAGGCGATCACGACGATGAGGACATGAGCGAAAACAAGATCCTCAAAGCGATCAAAAAGATCATCCCAGTGACCCCGGAGCTACATGGCAATAAGTTTGTCGTTAAACTGCCGGACCCGCACACCGGCAAATTAAAAAGTATTGCTACACCGCTTCTTTTAGCTTTAGTCTTTATTGAAATTGTGGATGTGGTGTTTGCCATCGACAGCGTCCCAGCGATCTTTGCCATCACTAACGATGCCTATATCGTTTACACATCGAACATCTTTGCGATCTTGGGTCTTCGCGCCCTGTTCTTTGCCCTCGCCGCTCTGGTCCACCGCTTCAAATATCTGAAGTATGCCCTGTCGGCGACGCTGATCTTCATCGGCGGCAAGATCTTCTTGGGCGACTTTTTCCCGGGCGGGAAGTTCCCGGCAGAATGGTCGCTGGGCATTACGGTCGCCCTGATCGGTTCGGGCATTCTCTACTCCCTGTGGCGGACCCGAAACGATAAAACACACAATGCGTCCGCGCCGGAATAAAGACGCCTTTGGCTAAAAGAAGAGCCGGTTACGGATCCCGTAACCGGCTCTTCTTCTATTCAGACCTTTACGCCCCCTTGCGGGGGCGCAAGCCCGGGATCAGGCCGCCGCATCGGTCTTGCCAAAGCGGCCATAGAAGGTCTCGCCCTTAGCCGCCATATCGCGGAGCAGCTGCGGCGGAGCAAAGCGCGGGCCATAGGCCGCTGTCAGACGGTCACAGGTCTCGACAAAGGCCTTGAGGCCGACACTGTCGATCAGGCTGACCGGGCCGCCGGTCCAGGGCGCAAAACCCCAGCCAAGGATCGCCCCGACATCGGCCTCACGCGGATCATCGATTACGCCCTCTTCCCAGCAACGCGCGGCCTCGACGGCCTGGCGATAGAGCAGCCGGGTTTTGAGTTCGGCCACCAGCTCCGGAGTCGAGTCCGAGATGCAGACCGGGAACAGTTCAGACAGGCCCGGCCACAGGGTCTTGGGCGCGCCCTTGGCTTCCGGATAGTCATAGAAGCCCTTGCTGTTCTTGCGGCCATAGCGGCCCATCTCGTGGACCATTCTGGCAACTTCGGCCTCGCCCGGATTGGGCACATAGGCGTCGCCCAGATCCTTGGCGGTCTGCTCACCGATCTTGGTCGACAGATCGAGCGCCACGTCATCGTGCATTTCCAGCGGCCCGCGTGGCATGCCGGTCATGCGGCCAACATTGTCGATCAGCGCCGGGGCATAGCCTTCCTTGAGCATGGCCATGCCTTCGGTCAGGAAGGTCGAGAAGCAGCGCGAGGTATAGAAACCGCGGCTGTCATTAACCACAATCGGGGTCTTCTTGATCTTGATCGTATAGTCGATGGCCTTGGCCAGAGCCGCCGGCCCGGTCTTTTCGCCCATGATGATCTCAACGAGCATCATCTTATCCACCGGTGAGAAGAAGTGGATACCGATGAAGTTCTCCGGACGGACACTGGCCTCGGCCAACCCGGTAATCGGCAGGGTCGAGGTATTAGAGCCAAACACGGCATCCGGGGCCAGTTCGGCCTCGGCGCGGCGGGTCACATCGGCCTTGATCTCGCGGTTTTCGAACACGGCTTCGATCACCAGATCCGAACCCTTGACGTGGGCATAGTCGGTGGTCGGGGTGATCAGGGCCAGGGTCGCCTCGGCCTTTTCCGGGGTCATCTGACCGCGCGAGACTCGCTTCTTGATCAGTTCCTCGGCATAGCCCTTGCCCTTTTCGGCGGCGGCCTGATCGCGGTCGATCAAAACGGTCTCGATCCCGGCCATGGCCTGAACATAGGCAATCCCGGCGCCCATCATCCCGGCCCCGAGCACAGAGACCTTCTTGATGTCGCTGGCCGGGACGTCCTTGGGACGGGCGGATCCCTTGCCGAGCGCCTGCATCGACAGGAACAGGCTGCGGATCATCGCCTGAGCCTGCGGCGTCATTAGGGTGTTGACGAAATAGCGGCTCTCGATGCGGATCGCGGCATCAAACGGCACCTGCAGCCCTTCATAGACCGCATGCATCAGATTGGTGATCCCCGGATAATTGCCATAGGACTGCTTGCGCAGCATGGCATTACCCATGATGAACACTTGGGCCCCTGCCGGATGATAGGGACCACCGCCGGGGATCTTGAAGTCTTTCTTATCCCACGGCGCGACCGGATCGCCCTTGGTCTTGATCCAGGTCTTGGCGGCGGCCACCTCTTCGCCGCGCGCGACCACTTCGTGGACGATCCCGGCAGACAGGGCCTCCTTGGGCCGCCAGGATTTGCCTTCGCTCATGGCCAGCAGCGCATTTTGAGCGCCGATCAGGCGCGGCAGACGTTGCGAGCCGCCCCCACCCGGGAAGATCCCGATTTTGGTTTCCGGCAAGCCGAGCTGGATCTTGCTGTCGTCCACCACCACGCGGTAGTGACAGCCCAGCGACAGTTCGAGACCGCCGCCCAGCGCCAGACCATTGATGGCCACGGCCACCGGCTTGCCACAGGTTTCCAGCGCCCGGACCACCCGGTTGAGGTAGAAGGCCGCCTCAAAGATGGTCTTTTTGCCGTCCTCGGTGCTGTAATCGGCGACCTTGAGGATGTCGCCAAACTCGGTGATGTCGGCTCCGGCACAGAAGCCCGAGGCCTTGCCCGAGGTAATCACGGCCCCCTTCAGCGCCGCGTCGGTTTTCAGCTGCTCGGCCAGCGCCGCTAGCTCATCGAGCGCGGCCTTGCACAGGGTGTTCATCGACTTGCCCGGCGAGTCAAACGTGACCAGGGCAATGCCGTCGGCGTCGGTTTCAATCGTGAAATGCGTCATGGCGTCTGTCCTTAGATCCGTTCAATCACCGTGGCCGTGGCCATGCCACCGCCCACGCACAGGGTTACGAGGGCCGTCGACTGGCCCGTCCGCTCCAGCTCATCGAGCACGGTGCCGAGGATCATCGCCCCGGTCGCGCCGAGCGGATGGCCCATGGCAATGGCCCCGCCACAGACGTTGATCTTGTCGTGGGGGATATCCAGCGCCTGCATGTAGCGCAGCACCACCGAGGCAAAGGCCTCGTTCAGCTCATAAAGGTCGATGTCCGACACCGACATCCCAAGCTTTTTCAGCAGCTTCTCCGTCGCATAGGACGGCCCGGTCAGCATGATCGACGGCTCAGAGCCGATCGAGGCCATGCCCTTGATCCGGGCGCGCGGCTTGAGCCCTGCTGCCGATCCGGCCTCTTTGGACCCGATCAGCACCGCAGCGGCCCCATCGACGATGCCCGAGCTGTTGCCCGGCGTATGGATGTGGTTGACGCGCTCGACCTCGGGGTAGCGCTGGTTGATCACCGCATCAAAGGCCATTTCCCCCATCATGGTGAAGCTGGCATTCAAGCTGCCGAGGGTTTGCATGTCGGTATTGGGGCGAATAGTTTCGTCATGCGCCAGACGGGTCACGCCCATCTGATCCATCACCGGCACCACGGACTTGCTAAAGCGTCCTTCGGCCCAGGAGCGAGCCGCGCGCTTGTGGCTTTCCACCGCATAGGCATCGGCGTCGGTACGCGAAATGCCCCATTTGCTGGCAATCATATCCGCCGACACCCCTTGCGGGACAAAATAGGTCGGAAAGGCTGACGCCGGATCAATCGGCCATGCGCCCCCGTCCGAGCCCATCGGCACGCGACTCATGCTTTCGACCCCGCCGCCAATGGCGAAATCGGCCTCGCCTGAGATGACCTTAGCGGCGGCCATGTTCACGGCTTCGAGACCCGAGGCGCAAAAGCGGTTGATCTGAACCCCGGCAGTCGTTTCGCTATAGCCTGCGGCCAGCACGGCGGTCCGGGCGATGTCCGCGCCCTGTTCCCCCACCGGCGCCACACAGCCAAGGATCACATCATCCACCCGCGACGTATCGAGGGCATTGCGGTCGCGCACGGCCTGCAAGGCCTGACTGGCGAGCGACAAGGCGGTCATTTCGTGAAGTGAACCGTCCTTTTTGCCCTTACCGCGGGGCGTGCGGACGGCATCGTAAATAAAGGCCTCAGCCATGGTGCGTTTCTCCTTTGCCGGACCAAGACAAACTTACATTGACGTAAACGTCAAGCATGTCCCAAGGGAAGGATTCCCGTGTTTTTTGAAAGCCGGTCCGGGCGTGATGGGGGCACGGTCTTGGGTGGGCGCAGTGGATCCGAACTTCGCCTCAGAGGCAACTGGCATTCCCGTGATCCGCGAAAGAAACTGGCCCGTGATCCGCGAAAGAAACTGGCCCGTGATCCGCGAAAGAAACTTCAGGCTGGCGCAAACAGCAAAACGCCTCCCCCGCTATCGAGAGAGGCGTTGGCCGTATCAGGATTTTTGGATCCGATCAGAACTTGTAGCCAAAACCGACCGAAGCCACGACCGGGTCAAGCTTGACCTTGGACTTCAGCGCGCCGCCGTTGATCTTAGCGTCGGTTTCGAACCAGACCTTCTTAACATCGGCATTAAGCGACCAGTTGCCCTTCAGGGCCACATCGACGCCGCCTTGCAGGGCATAGCCAAAGCCGTTGTCCAGATCGACCTTGAAGCCGTTCTTGTCCTTACCGCTGTAGAACAGCATGTAGTTCAAGCCCGCGCCGACATAGGGGCTGACCTGGCCCTTGGGGTTAAAGTGATATTGCAAGGTCACGACCGGCGGCAGCACCATGGTCTCGTGAACCTTGACGTCCGTCCCGGGGCCCTTGGCCTTGATCGTGTGCTTGGTGGTCCCGAGGGTGACATCCACGGCAATGTTGTCGGTGAGGAAATAGGCAATCCCGAGGGTCGGCTTGGTATCGGCGTCCACATCGACGCTGAGGCCCGCGTCCGCGCCCGCCGCCGTCAGGATCCGACCCGACTCGTCCGGTGCGACCGAGGTGATGCGCGTATTGACCATCCACTGGCCCTTGGCCTTGCCTGTGAAGTCCTGAGCCTGAACAGCGCCCGCCATCAGGGCGACAGCGGCAACGGTTCCGAGAGCGAGAGCAATGCGTTTCATGGTGTTTTTCTCTTTTCGTTCGTTTCGTGAGAAACAAGGTACGAAAATACCCATAAAACTCTTGCGGATTTAAAGCAGCGGTCCATTTGGTCGCGCGGCGGGCTGTCGCAGGGCGGAATAAAGGCCTACAAGTCATGCCCCAGCAGGGGACTCTGTCTTTAGGCTTGCACCACAGCCGCAATGGCCTAAATTGAACCCATACACCGGGGGGTCCCGCCATAAGGGGACTGAGAGGCGGTCAATCGGGACCGCGACCCGCCGAACCTGATCCGGGTCATGCCGGCGAAGGGAGTGTTCGCGGTTCAGCCACCCCACTGGCGACCTGCATGCTTCCTTGCGTTGACATGACCGCTGTCCGAGGAGCTGCTGATGAACGCGCCGGTCAAGCCCGCCGCCCCGATTTCGGTCGAAACCTCGCCCTTTCCGGGCGCGCAAAAGGTTTATGTGCCGGGAACCCTGTATCCGGACATCCGGGTGCCGTTCCGCGAGGTCCACCTTGCCCCCTCGGCCAATGAGCCGCCGGTGACGATGTACGATTCGTCGGGTCCCTTTACCGACCCGGCCTATAGCGGCAATATCGAACAGGGCCTGCCGCGCATCCGCGAAGACTGGATCCTCGCGCGGGGCGATGTCGAGTATGTGGAGGGCCGCGTCGTGCGCCCCGAAGACAACGGCAATGTCAGCGCCGACCGCCTCGCGCCCCAGTTCCCGAACCTGCCGCCGGTCAAGCGCGCCAAGGGCGACGCCTGTGTCACCCAGCTTGAGTATGCGCGCCGGGGCCTGATCACCCCGGAAATGGAATTTGTGGCCATCCGTGAAAACCTGCGCCGCGATCAGCTGGCCGCCGTCGAGCGCGACGGCGAGGACTTTGGCGCCTCGATCCCGGACTATGTGACCCCTGAGTTCGTCCGCGATGAAATCGCCCGCGGCCGCGCCATTATCCCGGCCAATATCAACCACCCCGAAGTCGAGCCGATGATCATCGGCCGGAACTTCCTCGTGAAGATCAATGCCAATATCGGCAATTCGGCCGTAACCTCCTCCATGGCTGAGGAAGTCGAAAAGATGGTCTGGGCGATCCGCTGGGGCGCGGACAATGTCATGGACCTGTCCACGGGCCGCAACATCCACAACATCCGTGAATGGATCATCCGCAACAGCCCGGCCCCGATTGGCACCGTGCCGATTTATCAGGCGCTGGAAAAGGTCAATGGCGTGGCCGAGGACCTGACCTGGGAAGTCTATCGCGACACCCTGATCGAACAGGCCGAGCAAGGCGTGGACTATTTCACCATCCATGCCGGGGTGCGCCTCGCCTATGTGCCGCTGACGGCCAAGCGCGTGACCGGGATCGTCTCGCGTGGCGGCTCGATCATGGCCAAGTGGTGCCTGGCGCACCACAAGGAGAACTTCCTCTACACCCACTTCGACGAGATCTGCGACATCCTGCGGGCCTATGACGTCAGCTTCAGCCTTGGCGATGGTCTGCGCCCAGGGTGCCTGGCCGATGCCAATGACCGCGCCCAGTTCGCGGAGCTGGAAACCCTGGGTGAGCTGACCCAGATCGCCTGGGCCAAGGGCTGTCAGGTGATGATCGAGGGCCCCGGCCACGTGCCGATGCACAAGATCAAGGCCAATATGGACAAGCAGCTCGCCACCTGTGGCGAGGCCCCGTTCTATACGCTTGGCCCGCTCACGACCGATGTCGCGCCCGGCTATGACCACATCACCTCGGCCATTGGCGCGGCCATGATCGGCTGGTTTGGCACCGCCATGCTCTGCTATGTGACGCCCAAGGAGCACCTCGGCCTGCCGGACCGCAAGGACGTCAAGGACGGCGTGATCGCCTATAAGATCGCGGCCCACGCGGCGGATCTGGCCAAGGGTCACCCGGCGGCCCGCGCCTGGGACGATGCCCTGTCGCGCGCGCGCTTTGATTTCCGCTGGGAAGACCAGTTCAACCTCGGCATGGATCCGGACACCGCCCGGGCGTTCCACGACGAGACCCTGCCCAAGGACGCGCACAAGGTAGCGCACTTCTGCTCCATGTGCGGGCCGAAGTTCTGCTCGATGAAGATCAGCCAGGAGGTGCGCGACTATGCCGCCGCCCAGGCCCCGAACGGCAGCCTCGGTGAGGTCTCCGCCGAAGAAGGCATGGCCCAGATGAGCCAGAAGTTCCGCGACCTCGGCTCACAGGTCTACGTCAAAGCCGAGTAAGCGGCGCGCGCCCCCTTTGCTGCTCGGGCAAAGGGGGACCTTTCCAAAACTTAATTGGCCAATCCCCATTCCCGTCTTTATGTCCTGATCTTGTCCGGATTGCGGGCGTTTTCAGGGGGGATCCTCTATGCGTAAATCACTCAACGCCCTGGCATTTGGCCTCAGCCTCACCCTGGCGGCTCAG
Organism: Asticcacaulis sp.; assembly: GCA_036834925.1. Taxonomy (GTDB): domain Bacteria; phylum Pseudomonadota; class Alphaproteobacteria; order Caulobacterales; family Caulobacteraceae; genus Asticcacaulis. The sequence continues at coordinate 19,637 of DAITMY010000001.1, read as the reverse complement.
CCAGTTCTGGCCCAAACCCAGCCTACAGCCGCGCAAACGGCGGCCGCCAATCCGAACGAAGAAAAGATCAAGGCCGTTGTCATGCGCATGCAGGCGACCGCGACCAAGATGCAGGACGTCGGGACCAAAATGCAGACGGCCGCTCAGGCCAATGACACCGTCGGCATGTGCAATTTGACCAAGGAAATGTACCCGCATATGGTTGAAATTCGTGACGGCATGAAGGAACTGGCCACCCTGGTTCCCGCCGGTGACAAGCTCGACCAGCTGAACGCCCAGATCCAGCAGATGGATGCTCAGGTCGGGGCTATGCTAGAGGCAGTTAAGGCCCCCTGCGCCTAAGGCTCTGACGGCGGTTTGTCTCAAAATCCGGGCCGGGTGTCTCATACCCCGGCCAGCAAAGGCATCACGTTTGACAGAGGCCCTCGGATGCGTCATCCGGGGGCCTTATTGTTTGCCGGTTCATTTAGAGGGTTCGCCCATGTCTCATGCCATTAGCCCCCGCACAGCCTTGATCCCGGCCCTTGGGGCCTTGATGCTGGGGCCCTTGATGCTGGCGGCCTGTTCTGCGCCCCAGTCCGATGCCGCCGCGACGAAGGCCAAGACCGCCGATCCGGTCCCGTCCGAAGCCCTGTCCAGCAGCTATCCCGGCTGTAACTGGGAAAAGGTTACGGGCTTGGGGCTTGAAATATGGAGCTATAATTGCCCGAAAGAACGCGGCAATTATCGTCTGGTCGCCGATCAGTCCCTGCCCGGTTTCATGACCGAAAGCGGCGATCCCGGCAAAGGCGAACGCTATGAATCGATCCGCATCCTGACCAAAGACGCCAAGGCCGGAATCGAAAGCCTCAATGCCGAGATGACCAAACTGTCGCCGCCGTCGGAACCGGGCGGCTGCACCCTGCAACCAGCAGGCAAGACCTATATGAACCCGCGTCCCGATGATCCGGTGGTTCGCTATGCCTGGGCTCCGGTGGGTGATCTCAAGACCCGCTGGGAAAAAGCCAGCGCCGAGTCGATGGACATGCCGCCCCCGTGCGGACCCTATGGGATCCAATATGCCGGCTTCTATACGCTCGAAGCCGTTCCGGGCGATGACACCAAGGTGGTACTGATCACGTGGGGCAACGACCTGGCCCCGTTCGAGCCCATGACCCTGCGCGCCATCACACAATAAGCTTAAGGTCGGGGCACAAGCGGCCCCGACTGACCCAGTTCCAGCGTCAACTCCAGCCCGCTGACCCCATGGCGGCGGGCTGCGGAAGCGGTGCGGCCGACCCAAGCGCGGGTCTCAGCGGTCTTACTCAGGCTATAGCGCGCTTCTAGCCCATCGGTGCGCCATTGGCGCAGAACGACCGGCCCGCGCACATCCGGGTTCAAAAGGGTTCGGCCCAGTTGGTCCACCAGCGCGGAGGGACCGCCCAGCCCCAAAACCGGCTCTTCGGGGGTCTCGTCCGGATCCACGCGGACCCTAACGGGCTGCGAGTCAGCGGCGGGCGTGACCTTGAGCGTCGTTAGATCGAGCCGGTCCCCATGGGCCAGCAAGCTCAGATACGCCTGCCCCCGCTGCGGCTCAGTCAGGCCCGACACGGGCAGCGGTTTCAGGCTCATAACTGTGACACTGCCCTCACCCACCACTTCGGCGGTGCGGGTCGCAAAATCGACCTTGAGCACGGTGTTTTCGTCAATGCCAAAGCCCGGACGCGGATCATGGCTCATCCGGCGGCTTTCAAGCGCCCGAAACAACCGCCCGAGCCGGGCCTGATAGTCAAAATGCTGATCGACGATCCCGAACGGGAAAAATCCGGCACCCGGAGCCATCATCAGCCCACCGTTATCGGGGGCTGCAGGGGTGAAGAGCCGGACCGGATCGGTCAGAACCGTCAGGCCATGTCCGCGCACGATCATCGGCTGGCTTTGGATTGCGGCACCGGCACTACTGCCCCCGACCACCGCCCCCTCAGTCAACCGTTGACGAACCGCCTGTAACAGCGGCGAAGGGTTGTTCCCGAAGCTCAGAGCCTCCAGCGTACGCACCTGATCCCCGCCGGTGAACCAGATCACGGCGGCAGACCGCACCTTGGCCACTTCGGCCTCTGACCACGCCCCGCGCCGCCACGACGCTTCATCCACGTTTGGGGTGTCCGGATCATCCACCACCGCCGTCTCGACCAGCACCACCCGCTCCGGGGCGATCCCGACCTGACCAAGATTGCGCTGCAGGCTTTTCAGAGCATCCTGTGGCGCACCCGAGGCGGAGGCAATGACGGCCACGGTACTGCCCGGGGCCTTGAGCCGATCGGCAAGGCTCTGCCAGATCGCCAGATTATCCCGAGCCAGTGCCCCGCCTCCGATCAGCAAAGTGCCTTTCGCGGGGATTGGCTCCGGCTTGGGTGCGGGCTTGGCATGGGCGCCCCCCGGCCCGAACAGGAGCCCGACCGTGATCACCAGAGCCAAAGGCTTGAAAGGGTGCATCGTCAGATCTCCTGTCCGGCTTGGGTCTGCTTATTGAGCTGCCGGGGCCGTCCCGGCCTTTTTCGGCTTCATATAGGTGTCGAGCCAGCGCACGGTTTCCCAGATCGTATGATTGACCGACTCCCGGGCGCGATAACCATGGGACTCGTGCGGCAGATAAACGAACCGCACCGTCGCCCCATTGCCCTTGAGCGCGGCATAGAACCGCTCAGACTGCATCGGGAAGGTCCCCGAATTGTCATCAGCCATGCCATGGATCAGCAGGATCGGCTCCTTGATCTTGTTGGCATAGGTAAAGGGCGACATGTTGGTATAGATGTCGGTCGCCTCCCAATAGGTGCGCTGTTCGGCTTGGAAGCCAAACGGCGTCAGAGTACGGTTATAGGCCCCTGAACGGGCGATCCCGGTGCGGAACAGGTCCGTGTGCGCCAGCAGATTGGCAGTCATGAAGGCACCATAGCTGTGCCCACCGACTGCAATCCTGTCCTTGTCGGCCACCCCGAGATCGACCACTGCCTTGACCGCGGCTTCGGCGCTGGCGCGCAGTTGCTCAACATAGGTGTTGTTGGCATCGGTGCCCGAGGTCCCGACGATCGGCATGCTCGGCCCATCAAGAATGGCATAGCCCTGGGTCAGCAGGAACAAATGGCTCGCCCCACCCGGACGGGTAAAGCGGTTGCCTTGATCGACGACCTGGCTGGCAATGCGCGGATCGGTGAACTCTTGGGGATAGGCCCACATGACCAGCGGCAGCGGCCCATCCTTTTTCGCATCATACCCAGCCGGCAAGTAGAGCGTTCCGGACAGATCCACGCCGTCAGCGCGCTTATAGGTGATCAGCTGTTTGCTGACCCCGGCAAACTGGGGGGCCGGGTCTTTGTGCTCGGTCAAAGCCTTCAGCGACCGGCCCGAGCGCAGATAATAGTTCGGAGCCAGGCTCGCGCTTTCACGCCAGGTGATGAGCTGCGAGGCATCCCCCTTGGGGGCCGCCATCACCCGCTCATAGCCATCCTTGGCCGATTGCCACAAGACCTTGGACTGGCCACTGGCAAGGTCGAACCGCGTCAACTGCGGGAAGGCCCCTTCGCGGGTATTGCCGGGCGCGGTCATCAGCACGCCCTTGCCATCCTTGCTGAATTGCAGCACGCGCGTTCCGAGCGGGCCGGTCACCATCATCGGCGAGCCCGGGTCCTTGAAGCGGTCCTGCGAATTGCGCTGCAGCACTGGGCGGATCGTGCCCGGCTTGGACGGATCGGCCACAAACACCGTCTGGGTGCGGCTGACCCACCAGTTGCTATAGATCAGGGCCGTATCGGCACGCCCCCAGGCGGCCCCGGCGTAGCGGTGCTCGAGATCGGCCAAGGTCACCGCTTCACCGTCAAATGGGGCCGAGAGCATTTTTACCCGGTCGCGTTTTTCGACCTTTTTACGCGGATCGCCGTCATCCAGCGCTTCGGCCCAAACCAGGGTTGCTGGGGCATCGGCGCGCCAGCTGACACTCCGGGGGCCCTTGACCACCGCATCAAAGGCGGGCGGCAGATTATCTGCGAGCGGACGATCCGCCAGAGTACGAATAATCGCCCCGTTCCGGTCACGCAGGGTGATTTCCGTCGGGAAAGATCCGGCCGTAACAACATAGCTAAAGGGGCGCTTCAGGCGGTTGACGACGAGGAACCGGCCATCGGGCGACAGGTTGACACTCGAATAGATCCCCGGCTCACCGAGTGTTTTGGTTTCACCGGTGCTGACCACAATTTCAGTCAGAGCACTGGTGAAGTAATAGTCGAACAGCGCCTCATCGTGGGGCGAGGACAACAGGTCCTGGAACGTCCGGACCGGCGCGGCCCGACCCATGTTTTCCTGAATCACCGGCCCTTCTGGGACAAGCGGTGCCTCCGGCGGTGCGCCGCGACCGGTCGGAATGGCGTTGACAATGATCCGCGCGCTGTCAGGCGTCCACTCCATGGCGGGCATGATCGCATTGAGGCGGACCTGCCCGAGTTGCGAGGCTTTGCCGGTTGCGGCATCGGCCATCCACAGCGTTACGCCGTCAGCGCTTTCCAGCGCAAAGGCCAGTTTGCGGCTGTCGGGCGACCAGGTCGGGTACATCACCCGCGCCCCATCCGGCAGGACCACATCGACCGTCTTGCCGGACTGGATCGACTTGAATTGCAAACCCTCGGACACGGCCACGCGGCCCTCGGACGGGGCATTGGTGCGAGGATTGAGGCGATAGCCCCCCAGACGCAGGATCGGCGCGGCCATTTCGGCAATCGACGGGGCTTCGGCCCGGGTCAGGATCAGAGCCGTGGCCTGATCCGGCGACAATTGAAATCCCGGCATGGCCTTGGCCTTGAGGATGTCCGCAACCGGGGCTGGGGCCGTCTGATACGCCATATTGGCTTGGGCCAGCGCCGCACCGGACAGGGGCAGCGTTGCCGTCAGGGCGAGTAAAGCCGCTGCGGACAACAGAAATTTGCGCGAAGTCTTCCGGATCATCCGGTCCTCCTTACCTGTGGGGAGAGCCCATGGGGAACGGGTTGGCCCCGCTTGTTATGTCAGGCCCTACCTAAACCCGGTTTTTTTGTGGCGTCGAGCCGGATCCGCCCACCTTACAAAACTGTCATGTCCCGCCCAGTCCCAGCACGACTTAAGCGGCAACCGCACAAACAATCTGATACCCTTGCGATAACGTAGAGATCGGAAACGAGGGAGAACACAATGCACCATCCGAAGATTGTCTGGATTACGGGTGCGTCGAGCGGAATCGGCGCGGCTCTGGCCCGAGTCTATCTGGATCGAGGCGCCACAGTGGGCGTGTGCGGGCGCAATGCCGAAGCCCTTGCCGCCCTGTGTGCAGGCAACCCCCGGGCACGGCCCTATAGCTTTGACATTCTCGATGCCCATGCGGGCGACCAAGCCTTTGCCGATTTTGTCAGCGAGGTCGGCGTGCCGGACTTGGCCATTCTTAATGCCGGGACCCACAAGCCCACGCCGATGAAGCGGTTCAGCCGTGAGGATGCGGCCTTTATCCTTGGCACCAATCTTCAGGGCCTGTTCAACACCTTTGAACCCGTCGTCGCGACGATGATGGCCCACAAACAGGGCCAGATCGCCATTGTGGGGTCCGTTGCCGGATACCACGGCCTCCCCTTTGCCGGGGTCTATAGCGCCACCAAGGCGGCCGTCGCCCGCTTCACCGAGACCGCGCACATGGAGCTGAAGCTCTATGGCATAGATGTCCGCCTGATTGCGCCAGGCTTTGTGCGGACACCGCTGACGGATAAGAACGACTTTCCCATGCCCTTCCTCATGGAAGCGCCGGCCGCCGCCGAGCGGATCCGCAAGGGCCTGGAGGGCAAAGGTTTTGAAATCACCTTCCCCAAACGCCTGAGTTGGATGCTAAAACTGATTGCCATCCTGCCGCGATGGATGAGCTTTGGGCTCATGAGCGGGATTATCCGCAAAGGGAGTTAGGCCTGATCCGCCGCAACAGGTTGCGATGCCTTATGGCTCAGACGACGGGACAGCCGCTTACGATTAAAGTCGCGAACATAAAGCGGCAGCACAGCAAGGGCGGTTCCTGCACAATTGGCCGCCCAATCACCCAGACTGCCGGAACGACCGGTAAAGGTCTGAGCCACTTCTAAAAGCCCGCCAAAAGCAATCAGCAGCAGCAAGACATCCGTTTTGCGAATTTTAGGCAGCCCCAGCATGAGGGCAATCGACAGGCCATAGAAGGCGACGATGTGGGCTTGCTTGTCGGACATCCCCATCTTTGCCTCCAGCCCTTGGAACGGGCCAAGCATCAGCGCCACAAGGCTGAACAGGACGATCGACAGGCAGATCAAGGTCATGATCTGAAAAAAACGGGCACGGCTGAGCGTGAAGCGCGACATTCTGTCTCCGGGGCTATCTCCGGGGCCTTGGCCCAAGCCTTAACACTGGCCTCTGTTCTATCAGAAGGAACTTAAGGGGCCGTGAAACCCACAGGAATTAGAACATAGGGCGAACATTTGACTCGCGAGCTAGCCATGACTGTGGCACCTTTGAGGGGTCGGTTGCCCTAGTTTCTGAAAGACCCGCACCGCCATGACGGCGATCTGGAGCTCACACCGCCTATGCGTACCCGCCGAACGCCGGACGGTACGATCTCTCCCGTCCGGACAGGACATGGTCACCCTGCCCTGCCCCGCATGCCATAGTCATCACCAACACCGGCGCTCAGATCTGATCGAAGCCCGGTGCGGCGATATTCCCCTCGTGACCTTGGCCCGCTTGCTCCGTTGCCCAGGCCGTTGAGTTAGGCCGCTGAGTTATGCGGCCAGTGTCAGGGTCACATCAATGTTGCCCCGCGTCGCATTGGAATAGGGGCATACCTTGTGCGCCTCAGCGATTAAACGCTCCGCCACCGCCTTATCCAGACCGGGTAAGGAAATGGTCAGGGCAGCATTGATCCCAAAGCCACCTTCGATCGGGCCGATGCCGACCGCCGCATCAATCGCGGTTTCCGCCGGAACCATCACGCCATCGCGCTGACCGACAAACTTGAGGGCGCCGATGAAACAGGCGGCATATCCGGCTGCAAACATCTGTTCCGGATTGGTCCCGGCACCGCCTGGACCACCCAGTTCGCGCGGGGTGCTGAGGGCCAGAACGAAACGGTCTTCGTCTGCCCGCGCTTCACCGTTTCGCCCCCCGGTCGCCCGGGCCTTACCGATATAAAGAGGATTAATCGAGGTCATTCGCCGCTCCATTTTGCGTAATGCATTTCACAATATAATTGTGAACAATATATTTTCAAGGCCCTTTCGAACACCGTTGCACCATATCAGGGCTGGGCCTAAGCTCGCCCTATGTCAGAGGCTGATTCCGAAACACGACTGAACGACGCCCCCACAGCCGCGCGGGGCAAAACGCCGTCCCAGCTTAAGCTGGACAATCAACTGTGCTTTGCTGTTTACGCGGCTCACAACGCCTTTACCGCAGCCTATAAACCGCTCCTTGGCCCCCTTGGGCTGACCTATCCCCAGTATCTGGTCATGATGCGCCTGTGGGAACAGGATGATCTATCCGTCGGAGATCTGGGTGCACCCCTGCATCTGGACAGCGGCACGCTGACCCCTTTGCTCAAGCGGCTTCAGACCGCGGGTCTACTCACGCGCAATCGCGACGAAAAGGACGAGCGCGTGACCCGTATACGCCTGACCGAAGCCGGATGGGCGCTGCGCGAAAAAGCCAGCCGCATCCCGCTTCAGATTCTAAGCCAGCTTGGCTTAAAGCCGCAGGAAATTTTCAGCACACGCGATGACGTGCGAGGGTTGGGTATGCGGCTCCGCTCCGCCAACCGCGACGAAGCGGCAGACTAATCGCCGCCCGTTTTTCAGAACGGCAAAGGATCCCCGTCGGCTGGTTGCGCGGGGGGCGCTGTGGCGGGCGATGGGCTGTAAGGCAATGGAGCTTCAGGCGTCGTGACAGGAACCGGCTTAGGCGCTTCGGGTGCCGACCGGCTGGTCGGGCGGGACGGACGGGGCAGAGCTGTCACAGCCTGCGCGATGCCAGACCGGGCATTCAGACGACTGAGCGGCGTCACGGCTTGGCCTAGGGTCCCGGCGAACTCGCCCTCCAGGAAGACATCCACGGACGCGGGGTCGGACACATCAACCGTCAGAGCGCGGATCGAGGATTGCGGTGCCCGGTAAGCCTCCCCCTCGGCCAAGAGCCGCGCAAAATAGATGGTGCCATCCGCGCTGCGAACGACCAGATTGACCGGCTTTTTCGCTTGAAGCGTCACAATCGACTGACCCGGTGCAGATCCGTATACAGGGCCGCGTGGGTTGAAGGCCCGTTGCAGCGGTGCGTCATCCGCAACCGCTTGCTCCTGACCGGATGCCTGTTGCGCGGCCTGAGCGGCGGCGACGGCGGCAAACCCCTCTTCGAGACCCGGCGTGACATAGGGCTCCGGCACGGCTTGGTCTTTAGGCGCCGGACGCGGCGGAGATATCGCCATAAGCCCGTCCTGGATCAACGGCACACCCTGGACCCAAGCCTTGGGCCCTTCCACCAGCTGCACAGGCTTTTTGTCTTCGAGCAGCAGAGCCCGCTGGGCGATATTCCACACGACCACCGCCGCCAAAAGCGCTAGCCCCGCAATCAGCAATACCGGCCGTCGAGGCCTAACCTCTGCGAAGGAGGACCCCATCGGGGCCCCAAGCGCTTCGTCTTTTGCCGGAGACGCAGCCTTGAAGCGGTCGGCATAGACCTCCTCATCCAACCCCAGCGCTCGGGCATAGGCCTTAACATAACCTACAGCAAAGGGGCGCGACGGAAGCTGATCGAAATCTTCGCGCTCCAAGGCGTCAAGATAGACCCGGCGCACACGTGTCAGCTCAGCAAGCTGCTCAAGAGACAGCCCCCGGGCCGTACGGGCCAAGTGTAAACTTTCGCCGAAGCCGGGTTCCATGGACGTCGCCAATCCTTCACGCGCAAAATGGGCTTCAGAAACGGCGTCCTGCGCCGCGTCCGGATCCCGCCCCCCAGCGGCCAGAGGCGAAAGACCTCCGGAACGGATGAACTCTGAACCTCCGGCAGCATCCAGCGGAGCCATCAGATTACGCCCTCTGCACTATAAAACCGACCACAGGTCAGCGGCTCAAAACGCCCGCCAACACAGGCCCCCAACTGTCGCAACGAAAGCACAACGGCCCTCCGGAATCAACGCTCATTCAGGGATCCTTAAGGATTCCCGGAGGGCGCGATTCACTTTTCGTGCCACAGGGGAAATGGCATAGCCTGTGCCGCTTCGGATCAGATGGCGACGTTCAGTTTGCGCGCCAGCGACAGCACTTCGTTGCGGATCGAGCCCCCCGATGAACTCATGAGCTTTGTCACCGCCTTGGCCGCCGCATCCCGGTCCACGGATAAGATCATCCGCTTGACCGGACCCAAGCCAGAGGGGGGCATGGACAGCCGGGTAAAGCCCAGGGCAATCAGCACAAAGGCCTCAAGCGGGCGCCCCGCCAATTCGCCACAAACCGAGACAGGTGTACCATTTTCGCTCGCCGAGCGCTGGATCGAGGCCAAGGCCCGCAAGACCGGCGGCGACAAGGAGTCATAGCGCTCACTTACCCGAGGGTTCGTCCGGTCCGCCGCGAACATGTATTGCGTCAGATCGTTGGTCCCCACGCTGGCAAAATCCGCAAGGGGGAACAGTGCATCCAGATGCCAGAGCAAGGACGGCGCTTCGATCATCGCCCCGACCCGAAGAATATCCGGCAGGGGCCGCCCGCGCCGCCTAGCCCACTCACATTCCAGATCGACCAAGGCGCGCGCGGCACGGAACTCGTCAACACTGGCGATCATCGGGAACATAACCCGCAGGTTCCGCCCCCGCGCCGCCGTGAGTAGCGCCCGAAGCTGCATACGCAGCAAGGCGGGGCGGTCAAGGCCCATACGGATCGCCCGCCATCCCAAAGCGGGGTTCTCTTCTCGCTCGGTTTCGAGGTAGGGCAACATTTTGTCCCCCCCGAGATCGAGGGTGCGGAAAATCACCGGCTTGTCCCCGGCGGCATCCAGCACCCGCGTGTAAAGCTCTGTCTGGCGGGCCAGCCGGGGCAGGTCCTCGCTGACCATGAACTGAAATTCCGTCCGAAAAAGGCCGATCCCTTCGGCCCCGGTGTCGTTCATGATCTCGAGGTCGACATCCAGCCCGGCATTCATCAGCAGGCTGATCCGTTGCCCATCCAGTGTAATGGCGGGCTCGTCCTTGATGCGCGCGAATTCAGCCGAGCGCTGAGCCCGGGTCTGCATCCGCGAGCGCGTGGCCTCAAGGATGTCTGGGCGCGGCCGCAGGAAGGCTTCGCCGACTTCACCATCAACAATGACAGCATCCCCTTGCGACACCTTGTCCCGAAGACCACTGAGACGCCCGACACAGGGGATCTGCAACGCCCGGGCGACAATGGCCGCATGATTAGCGGCTGAGCCTTCTTCGAGGAGCAGACCTCTGAGGAAGCGCCGATCATATTCGAGCAGCTCTGCGGGACCAAGATCGCGCGCCACAAGGATCGTGTTCTCAGGCAATTGCCGCGACTGGGTCTCTTCGCCAGACAGAACGCGCAGCAAGCGGTTGGCCAGATCCTCCAGATCATGCAGGCGTTCACGCAGGTAAGCGTCGCGTGTATGGCTGAAGCGGGCGCGGTGTTCGTTGCGGACCCGCTCGACCGCCGCCTCAGCGCTGAGGCCCGATCGGACCGCCTCTTCGAGCGAGCGCGTCCAGCCCCGGTCGTGGGCAAACATGCGATAGGTTTCCAGCACATCGAAGCTGGGACCAGCCAAGCCATGCTGACCGTCGAACATGGCATCAATCTGCTCGCGCAATCGCACCAAGGCGGCCGTCAGGCGGGCCTCTTCGGCCACGGGATCTTCGGCCAGCAAGCGTTCGGAGGCGACCGGCACTTCGTGCAACACCACCACCCCGACCGCGAGGCCGTCGGCGAATTTGGACCCCTTCAGCCGTTCTGGCCGCAGGGGCGCAATCTCGATATCTTTCAGCTCGTCCTGACCCAACAGTTCGCCCGAGGCGACCATTTCGGTCAGCACCATGGCGATGGTCTGAAGGTCATCGACCTCGTCTTCGTCATAAAGCCGCTGGGCGCGGTTCTGAACGACCAGCACCCCGATGGAGCGGCCACCGCGCAACAAAGGCACGCCGAGGAACGAATTATAGGGGTCTTCGCCGGTTTCCGGACGATAGGCAAAGCTCGGGTGATGGGGCGCATCCGACAGGTTCAGGGGCACACCCGTACCCGCCACTTCACCCACTAGTCCCTCACCGGGCTTAAGGCGGGTGGTATGGACCGCCGCCGGGTTCAGGCCCTCGGTGGCAAACAACTCGAGCTCATCAGAGGCCCGGCGCAGATAGATCGAACAGACCTCGGCCACCATCGAGCCGGCAATGATCCGCACCACCATGTCCAGGCGCGCCTGGGCGGTCCGCCCCGCAGCCATGGCTTCGCGGATCTGACGAAGAAGCCCCCGCTGTCCCCGCATCATCATTGCGCCACTGGCCACTCTGCACCTCCCTTTCTCTCGGATTTAGCGTGTTTTTTCCGAAAAGGGAAAGAGTGCACCCAGCCTAATCCTCAGAAAGACAAGCCTGGGTGTCTGGCAAGGCGGTTTAACCGAGGGGCCTAGCCCAGGGCTTGATCCAGATCGGCCTGAAGATCGCTCTGCGCCTCCAGCCCCACCGAAAAGCGATAAAGACCAAGGCGGAAGAACGGCTCCAGGGACGCATCCCGAACCTGAGGCATGCCCCCCCAAACCGCCTGAAGATCCTCTGGGCTGATATAAAAGATCAAAGACTTGGTCTTGCCGAGGGAAATGGCGTGATCAATCCGCGTCAACCGTTCGGCCACACCTAGCGCCGCCTCACGTCCGCCCTCATGCGCAAAGGCGATCATGCCGGAAAACTGGGCCATCTGGCGACGCGCGAGTTCATGCTGCGGATGGCTTGAGAGCCCCGGATAAAGGACACGGGCAATCCCTGCCCGCCCTTCGAGCCAACCAGCTAGGGCCAGCGCCGTCTCGCTGTGCTGTCGCATGCGCAGGTTCAAGGTTTCCACACCCCGGGCGATCCGCCAGGCGGCCATGGGATCGAGACAGGCCCCAAGACTGGCCAGCCCGCGACGGCGTAGATCGATCATGTGCGCCCGCGATCCGAGCACAACACCCCCGATCGTATCGCCATGGCCACAGATGTACTTGGTCAGGGAATGAATGATCAGATCCGCACCAAAGTTGACCGGGCGCGACAAGGCCGGGGTAGCAAAGGTCGAGTCCACGCACAGTAACGCCCCTACCGTGCGGCACATTGCCGACACCGCAGCCAAATCCACTAAACCGATCATGGGATTAGCCGGGGTTTCCACATGCACCAGCCGTGTTCCGGGCTGAATCGCCGCCGCGAGGGCCTCAAGGTCATCGGCCGCGACCCGGATCACCTCGATGCCCATCGGCTGAACAAAATCCTGCAGCAGCAGGTTCAGCCCGGCGTAACAGGGCTGGGCCACCACCACCCGATCCCCGGGACGCAGAAAGGTCAGAAAAATCGCCGACAAAGCGCCCATACCCGAGGCAAAGCAGAGGCCGTCCTCTGTCCCTTCGAGTTCGGCCAGCCGGGTTTCAAGCTCTCGAACCGTCGGGTTGGACCAGCGCGTATAAAAATGCGGGCCGTCCCCATCGAGGCGATCATGGCGCGGCGTATCGGAAAATGGTCGCGTAACATAGCTGCTACTGAGGACGAGCGGCTTACCAACACCCTCTCCCGGCGACGCGATTTTTTGCCGCCCCCGAATAAAAGGGGTCTCATCGGGCAGGGTTTCAGCTAAGGAAACCGTCTCGGGTTTGCTCTGGGTATGGCCGGACGTCGTCAAGGGAGAAACTCCTCGCAAAACAGACCGCCACTGTAAAAAAGTTTAGCGTCGAGGGCGAATTTTTATTGTTTTTAGTCCGAAATATGCAAATAATGATCCCAACAAAGGGTGCTTAACGATTAATTCGCAACCTATGGCTCTGCCAGAGTGGCTTATGCAAAGACTGAATGCCCATGACCCCGATTGACATCGATACATTTGACCGCGCAATCCTGAATGCGATCAAAGACAATGCCAGACTCAGCAACCTGGAATTAGCCGAGTCGATCCCCCTGTCCCACTCGGCGATTTCCCGGCGCATCAAGCGCATGGAACAGGGCCAAGTTATCCAGGGCTATCGTACCGTCATTAGCCCTGAAGCCCGGGGCATCGGCATCCGTGCGTTTGTCGGCGTCCATCGCCGCCAAGACGTCCCGGCCAAAAGCCTCGTCGATACCTTGATGAAGCTGCCGAACATCACGGCCTGCTGGATCGTTTCGGGGGATTTCGACATCATGCTGGAAATGGAAGCCGAAGACATGACCACCTATTCCCACGTCATGCTCAACGACATCCAGATGGCCGAAGGCGTCACCGCAACCCGCAGCATGTTCATCCTGTCGGACATCCGCGCCGAACGCTGATACGCGACCGGGCTGGATTTACAACCCAAAGCCTCCCAGCTAGATTGCCCGTACATTTTTGAGTGTGTGGGGGGGGCTACATGTCAAAGCTATCATTTTTTGTACGGGGCTTAGCGGCCCTATGCTTGGCCATGACCTTTCTGGCACCCGCTCCGGCGTTTGCGGATTGGCTGCGTGCTGAGACCGATAATTTTGTCGTCATTGGCGACACGTCCGAAAGCCGGATTTCAACTGTTGCCAACAGATTGGAGCTGTACCGCAAAGTTTTACATCGATTCAACAATGTTAAAGAACGCGAAAACAACAGCAAACTTCATATTTACATAGTAAAAAGCAATGATGATATTAAAAAGATTTCTCCGAGAATGGGTAAAAATATTGCAGGCGTATTCTTTAACAACAAATATGAAACTGTCGCCCTATCCACAATGATTGAAGATGAATTTAATGATTATTTTAGCGTCATAGCTCACGAATATTATCACTATTTTATGTACTCAGAAACGCCCGGATACTATCCACCTTGGGTTTCCGAAGGGCTTGCCGAGTATTTTTCCGAAATAAAATTCACCAAGTCAACTATTGATTTTGGTCTACTCTCAAAATCACGTGGCTATTCCATCATAAATTCAAAGAATATGCCCATTGGAAAACTTATAGACAAAAATATTAAGGACCGTGGTAACGAATTTTATGCCCAATCTTGGCTTTTGACACATTATTTCATGTCAGATGATGTGAGAAAAAAGCAATTCTATAAATATATCGCCCTGGTTCAGGAAGGCAAAAATAGCATTGAAGCAATGGAAGTCGCGACGGGCGAACCCTTAGAAAATCTTCAAAAAAACTACGAGAAATATAAAAGCGCGCGTTTGGTAGCTTGGCGCCTTCAGCGTGGCAATAATTATCCAGATACGAATGTCACTCTTACAAAGTTGGATAATAAAACCGGAAAACTCTATGTAGATACAGTCATTTACAATCTTTACGAAAGCCGAAACATCGACTGGAAAGACGGCACTTATGCGACCCTGCTCGAAGAGGCAAAAGCCCGCGCTCGTCCGCTTCAAAACACGAAACTCGCGAAGCAGCTCCTGATTTCCTATATGATCCTTGAAGACCGATACGATGAAGCCGATGCCGCTTTAGCTGCCGCTCTAAAAGAAGATCCGGACAATCTGGACTTGCTGCATATGCAGGCCGATATTCTGATGACCAAGGCCCAAGAGGCCCAAGACAATGAGCAAGAAAATCAATTCCTGGCTCAAGCACGACTAGTCTATGGAAAAATTACTAAAATTGATCCGAATAACGGAAAAGCCTTTATTCGCTATCTTGAAGCAATCAGAAATACACCCAACTTCACATCTGAAAATTCTGAGAATGTAGCTTGGTTAGCTTTAGAGCTATTGCCACACTCTGATTATGTACGCAAAATATTCTCTGTAATTCTGTCCCAACGTGGCAAATACGACGATGCGATCTATGCGGTGACCCCGTTAGCCTCCGGCGGCCACGATGATCGTGGTGCCTATGCCGCAGCAAAGGCCATTGAACACCTCAAGCAGAAAAAGCCTCTGAGTCTGCGAGACTGGTATCGCTTTGAAACTGAAAGGCCAAAAGCTGAAGACCATGACACGCAAGCCCGACTCAATCCGGCGCTAGACGCTCCAACCTTCACAAAATCGTCACATTTACTGCATTAACCGCGTTTCCCGCTTTACAGATTTTGGAATGCGCGCACGCTGAAGGGTTCTGATGAAAGGATCACTTCATGGGCCACATTGTCTTCCGAGACAGGCTGGAACGCTGGGGCCGCCGCACACTTGCGGCGGGACTGGCCACTCTGACCTGTCTCCTCGCCTCCCCCGCTGTAGCAGACTGGGTCTCCGTTGAGACCCCGCATTTCCGCGTCACCGGCAAGACGTCGGAAACGCGCCTGACCCAAATGGCCCTGTCGCTCGAGCACTTTCGGGCCACCCTGCTGGCCGATATCCGTCCAACCACCCACCATCTCGAACCCCGCTTTGAACTCATCCTCGTCCCGCGCGAGGCCGATCTCCTGCGCTTGCGCCCGGCGCTGGATCCCGCCGCCACGGGCTTCTATGTCCCCGGCGAGCGTGATCATGCCGCCTTTGTCGCCGACCAAGGCCCGGGCGATGAGACCCGCCAGTTCGCCTTTCACGAATACGCCCATCACATCATGTTCCGCTACATGGCGGGCACCTATCCAGCTTGGCTGAGTGAGGGCTTTGCTGAATATTACAGCACACTGCGCCCCGTCTCAGGCGGCGCAATCCTCGGGGAAGCGGCTCCGGCACGGCTGTCCAGCCTAACCTCCGAAGCGTGGCAGGACCTGATCCCGATGCTCAGTCAGGCCAATGCCGCCGCCCATACCCACGCCAACTACTATCCTCAAGCCTGGGCGCTCACCCATTATTTTCTCAGCACCCCCGCGCGTCAGCGCCAGCTCTCAAGCCTGCTACGGCTCAAAGCCTTAGGTGTTCCCGTCGAGGTGGCCTTAAGCCGCGCCACCGGCCAATCGCCCGAAGTCTTCAGCCAGACTTTGCGCCGCTATGTGCGCGGCACCATGCCGACCCGCCAGATCCGCATCAGCCGGAAAACGGATATCCCTGTCACACGCCGCACCTTAGGTCCCCCTGAGAGCGCCTTGGTCATGGAAAGCTGGCTTTATCGCCTGCCCCCCACGCAACGCGACCTCAAGGCAGCGCTGAGCGCGGCGCGTTCACGCTTAGAGACCTTGCCCCCCAGCCCCGCTCGAGACCGCACAGCGGCAGGCCTCTATCTTCTGGAACAGAAACCCAACGCGGCGCTGGCCTTGATCCTGCCGCTGATACTCAACGGTGAGGCAACGGCGCTCGATCACCGCATGGCCGCTGATGCTTGGCAAGCCAAGGCCGTGCAAGCCGAAGCCGTCGATGATCAGGGGGCCTGGCTGCATCAGGCGCGCAGCCTATACGAATCCGCCACCCGTCTGGACCCGCTCGATTATGGGGCACTGGTCAGCCTTAGTCGCACGGGCACGATGCTCAAGCGTTTGGGCATCAAGTTGGCCGATGAGCAGCTCAGCCGAGACGCCCTGCGCCGCGCTCAAGCCATCGCCCCGCAATCGCCGCTGGTGCGTACCCTCGCTGGCCCCTTGCCCGAGTACGACCATAATCTGGCCATCGACGGGACCGAAGCCGAGACCGTGGCGGTCAAGGCCATCCGGCCTATGCTGCGCCTGCTGGAGGGCGATCGAGCCCCAGAAGCCGAGACAAACGCGTCGTTACCGCAGACGCGTTAATGGCCTTAGCCGCCAAGGGCCGCCAGATCTTCGTCGCTGAGGTCGAAATTGGCGTAGACATTCTGGACGTCGTCTTCGTCGTTCAGCACATCAATCAGCTTCAGCAGCGACTTGGCCTGATCACCGGTCACCGGCGTCAGAGTCTGGGGCTTCCAGATCAGGCTGGTGGACTTGGGATCCCCGAGGCTCGCCGTAAGGGCTTCAACCACCGCGCCCAGATCTTCAAAGGCGGTATAGATGGTGTGGCCCTCGTCGTCGGTCTCGACATCCTGGGCCCCGGCCTCAATCGCCGCCTCCATGATCGCATCGGCCGATCCAGCGGACAGAGGATAGAGCACCTGGCCCAGACGGTCGAACATGAAGCTGACCGAGCCGGTTTCTCCGAGGTTGCCGCCGTATTTGGTGAAGCTCGACCGCACATTCGAGGCCGCGCGGTTACGGTTATCCGTCAGCACCTCGACGATCAGGCCAATCCCGCCGGGACCAAAGCCCTCGTAGCGGATGTCTTCGTAGTTATCGACCTCGCCAGCAGCCCCCTTCTTAATCGCCCGCTCGATATTGTCCTTGGGCATCGACTCGGCCTTGGCGTTGGCCACGGCGAGGCGAAGGCGCGGGTTCATGGCCGGGTCCGGCAAGCCCGACTTGGCCGCCACAGTTATGTCGCGCGACAGCTTGGAAAACAGCTTGGACCGCTGCGCATCGGCGCGGCCCTTCTTGTGCATGATATTCTTGAATTTCGAATGGCCGGCCATGGCTGCCTCTTAACTAACGGGACGGCGACAGGACCGGACGGGTCAAAGCCCAAAGCCGATCCGCCACCCTCCGGAATTCGCTCAGGCGGCGCTTCTACCCTGTCCGCCCCGGCTTGTCACGCCGGGGGGCGGTTGAGGGGCGACAGTCTGATTTAAGTGTCTAGGCTTATCCCTCAAACACCTTTGCACTTAGATCTCGCGATCCATGAAGCACACGCACAATGCAAACACCGCCCTCAATGGGGTAGTAAAATATAACGTAGGGTTTGACGGCAAGACTACGGAGAGACACACCCTCCGGGCTGATCTCGGGCCGTAAACGTCCAAGCTCAGGCATTTCAGACAATCGGCACGCCGTTTCATGCAGCATATCAATCCACGAGTCCGCGACTTTTGGCTGATGTTCGGCGATCTGAAGCCAGATGGCATTAAGATCTTCGAGGGCAAGGGGCGATCGGAGCAGCCGGGCCACGGATCAGATCTTGTCTTGTGCGGCCTTGTCCAATCGCAGACGGCCTCGTTGTTTTATCCCGTTCACATCATCCTGAGTAAAGGGGACCATAGGGCCACTCTCAATGCCGCGAAGGATATCTTCACGAAGGCGGTCTCGGGTCAGATCCTCAGAATTTTGCGGAAATAACCGTGCCAAAGCAAAGGTTGTCAGGCTCATCCCAGCAGCTTTTGCTGCATCAGACAAGGCAAGCCGTTGTGCATCCGTCAGAGGAAGGACTAAGGCATCGACCGGATCAAGAGGCCGCTTGGACGTAGGATCAGGCATTCGCTTTGGCTGATGTTCGGATTGAAGACAACGGCATCACAACAATAACAAATACCATGCCCCCGAGACCGAAAACACCCCCTACACCCCCTCGATCTGGCTGAGGGTCAGGCTGGGGGTAATGGCCTCCGGGCTGATGCGGATGTGGATCAGCGCGGGGCCGTCCGCTGCCAAGGCCCGCTCAAGCGCCTGGGCAAAGGCGTCGGTGCTCTCGACCGTCTCGCCGTGACCGCCATAGGCGCGGGCCAGGGCGGCAAAGTCCGGGGACTGCATCATCGTCGCGACCGGGCGACCGGGATATTCGCGGGCCTGGTGCATGCGGATGGTGCCATACATGGCATTATCGACCACGATCACCAGCAGCTTAAGGCCATACTGGACCGCTGTGCCGAACTCCTGACCGTGCATCAGGAAACAGCCGTCTCCCGCAAAGGCCACCACGGTGCGCGAAGGGGCAACCTGTCGCCCGCCCACGGCGGCCGGGACGCCATAGCCCATGGAGCCGCTGGTCGGTGCTAACTGGGTGCCAAAATGGCGGAACGGCCAGAACCGGTGCACCCAGGTGGCATAGTTCCCCGCCCCGTTGCACAGGATAGAGTCGGCCGGCAGGGTCGCGATCAGGGTCTGCATCACCGCCCCCATCTGGACATCGCCGGGGATGGTGATCCGGGCCGGATCAGACCAGTCGAGATAGGCGGCGTGGGCGTCGTCCGCCGCACCCGCCCAGCGCGGGGCCGTATCCGGGCTCAGGGCGCGCAAGGCCGCCGCAAAGGTCGTCGGGGCCGCCTGTATCCCCAAACCCGCGTGATAGACCTTGTTCAGCTCCTCAGCGCCCGGATGCACATGCACGAGGCGCACCCCGTCGCCGGGAATATCGAGCAGGCTGTAGCTCTGGGACGGCATTTCCGACAGCCGCCCGCCAACCAGCAGGATCAGGTCGGCATCCTTGATCCGCGCCAGCAATTTCGGGTTCGGCCCAATCCCCAGATCGCCGCCGTAACAGCGATGGTCCGCCGGGAACAGCATCTGGCGGCGGAAGGTGACAAAGGCCGGAAGGTCCCAGCGGTCAGCAAAGTCGGCCATATCAGCCACCGCCTCGGCGCTCCAGCCCGACCCGCCCAGCAGCAGCACCGGCGCCTTGGCCGCTTCCAGCCGCGCCTTGAGGCTCTGCACCGCCTCCGGGGCGGGATGGGCCAAAACCGGCACGAACGGGGCGGCGTCGGCCACCGTCACCACATCGGTCAGCATGTCCTCGGGCAGGGCGATGAC